>DOMV01000138.1:0-31085 GCA_003509805.1 Planctomycetaceae bacterium | reverse complement strand
AGTTTCAGGCCGTTTGCGGTATATTTTTCCACCCGATTTCGAGGACCGATTCCACGTCGCCCGGCCCAAGCCCGACCGCCGCGGCTGCAACATCACGGCTTCAACGTCGCGGCGGCAACGTCGCAATTTCAACCGCGTGGATGAAATTTTTTGTGGATCGTCTTGAGCCGGGTCATATCGACATGCGTATAAATCTGGGTGGTCGCGATGTTCGCGTGGCCCAGCAGTTCCTGGACCTGGCGCAGATCCGCACCGCCGGCAAGCATGTGGGTCGCGAAACTGTGCCGCATCGTGTGCGGGGAAATCGCGCGTGACGCTCCGATCCTGCGCGCGTATTTCTTGATCAGCTCCCACATCGCTTCACGCCGCAACCGTCTGCCCTTGTAGGAGAGAAACGCAAATCCGCCGTAATCGAACGGCGGAGCTTCCTCCCGATTTCCCGAACGCTCGTCGAGCGGTTCACCGGTTTGCGCACCTTCGAACAGGCGGAAAAGCCGGTCGTCACCGGACAGTCGGGCCCGGTGCAAGGCGGCCGGCCGTTCTTTTTCACGCCAGAGACGAAACGATTCGATTGCCCGGCGGCCGAGCGGAACCAGCCGTTGTTTGTCGCCCTTGCCGGTACAGAGGCAAAAGCCTTCCTCAAGGTGAACGTCGTGAAGTTTCAGGTTCGACAATTCCGAGACCCGGCAGCCGGTCGCGTAAAAGAATTCCAGGATCGCCCGGTCGCGCAACCACATTTTGTCTTCATCCGGCTGCGGCGCCTCAAGAAGATCGTCGATTTGGCCCGGCGAAAGAACCTGGGGCATCCGCTCCCACAGTTTGCGGCTCCCGAGCAAGTCCGCCGCGTTATCCTTAAGGACGCCTTCCAATTGCAGGTATCGGAAGAAGACCCGGAGGCTGACGATATGGCGTGCCAGCGTCGCGGGAGCCAGATTTTGCTTGTGCAGCCAATCGACGAAATCGGCCAAGTCCGAAATGCCCAAGGCGACGATCGACCGGCCGGCAAGCCAGACGAAAAAACGAACCAGGTCGCGCCGGTAGGCGGCGACGGTGTTTTCGGACAACTGCGCCTCGCCCGTGATGTAATCGAGAAACGCGTCGATCCATATCTGCTGCGCCGGTTTGACCGTGATCGTTTTCCGGATGAGTTTACGGCGTTTCATCATTGGCTGCGGGTATCGACGGACGATCCTGGCGGGCGGTACTGACGGATGATATTGACAGCGGATCGCGGAAACGGACAATGGACGGGAGGCGGGGCGGTTTCGGCATGAATCATGTCCCGTGTCTGTTCCATCGGTTTTTTCCGCCTGATTCCCCCTATGAATCCTGTTTTTATTCGTGAAATCCGGCAGGCCGTGCGGAATCGGACGGTCCTCTACGCGATCAATATTTTTTTGACGATTCTCGTCCTCGCCAGCGGATATGTCATTTACGATACGGGTTATGGCGATTTTGCCGGCAATCCGGACCAATTGGAAACGGGGCCACACGGTCAGCGGCTGTTTGATGTCCTGATGGGACTGGCGACCATCGCCTCGGCTGCCGGTTGCATCTCCGGTTCGGCGCTGCGGCTCGCCAAAGACCGGATCGACGAGGAAATGCAGTTCTATTCGCTGATCGGCCCGGGCAAACAGCTTCGGGGCCGGATGCTCGCCGGTTTGTTGATCACCTCCCTGTTTTTCAGCATCACGTTGCCGTTCCTGGTGTTCGCCTACCTGCTCCGCGGCGTCTCGCTTTACCAGATCGTCCTCCTGCCCTGCGCCGCCATGATCGGTATCCAGATTGCCAACCTGATCGCGATCGCTCTTTTTGGCGGGGTGCGATCCTGCCTGCAATGGATCTGTTACGGATTCCTGTTTGCCGGAATTCTCGCCCTGCTTTACATCGGCCTCAGTCAGGACGCCGCCTTTTTCCACCGATTGATCAGGGACTGGATATCCGGGTACATGATACCGTACACCCGCGTGGAACTGGCGACGCTGTTCCTGTTTCGCAGCGGATTCTATTTGATCCTCATCCCGTTCATCGCGGTCCTGGTCGCTCTGTGCCAGTTGAGCCCGCCGTCCTGGAACCGGATGAGACCGCTCCGCGTCGGCCTATCGGTTTTCGGTCTCGTCATGCTGCCCGTCGAGCATTTTTTCATCCCCGGCGGCGTCGAAAGCTGGTTCAGCTTCACGACGGCGGCCCTGAGCGTCTTTTTGGTCGTCGCCGTCTGCGAACGGGACACCTGGGAAGCCCGGCTGCGGCGGTCGATCCCGAAATCGCGCCGGGGCCGGATCGTCGCCTTTCCGTTTTTCACCGGCGCCGCGAACGGACTCATGTTCGTTCTCGTGTGGACGATCCTGCTGGCCGTGATCGGTTCCTGCTACGCATTCGCCGCCGCGGGAATACTCCCGCTCCCCGGAGGCCGCGGCGTCAACCACTTTTTCGTTTACAGCCAGTTGGCGTCCATGTTTTTCCTGATGTTGATTTTTGATTATTTCGCGACGGGAAAGATGCTCTGGCATCTCTTTTTTCACCGCTGGTTGCCCAAGGAACTCACCTGGCTCGTCGGGCTGGGCATGATCCTCGCGGCATCGATCCTTTCGCTCGTCCTCGCGATACTGTCCCAGGTCGTCAGCACCGCCGGGCACATCAACAACACGTTCGTTATGGCCGTCAATCCGTTTATGCTGTTTTTCGACCCGGCGATGACCGGGGTGCAGATGGTCCTCGCCGGCGGCTGGACGATCATCATCGCTCTATGCGGCTATCCCTGGCTGCGCAACCGCTTCCTCGACTTTCATCTCGATTCTCGCCGGGAAACGGACACGCTGGAAACGCCGGGACACGGAAATACCGCCTTCGCCGTACTACCGTCTACTGAAAGCAGCTGAAATTTCCCGAAGCCGATGCGTGGGAAGCCTGCCCGTCGAAACGACACTGCCGAAGGGAAGCAGGCGGATAGGATGGGCTATGTTTACCAACGACTCAACCGGCTTCGGTATAAACGGCCTGAAACCGTTCCCTCGCACAATCGCCTGCAGCTCGAACGATCCGTTTAGGTCATTATACAAATGGAGGTTAGGGGCGAGCTGGTACGGTAGGCGGACTTGACCAACTGGTCGCTTTCATCGCGTTTCCAGTATCACTGCGAAGCGAACGACTGTTTCTTCATTGCTTTTTCGCGTCTTTTTTTTCCTCTTCGGCCGTTTTGAGTGATGTGAGAATCTCGGGAAACTCGACGCCGCCGACCTCTTTCATGACCTGCATCATCGGCGGGAGTGTTCGCGCCATGTTCTGCAACCAGCCGGCGGTCGCACTCGAACCGTCTTTCCCGGCGGCGTCCCAGACGACGATCTTGTCGAACTTGATGTTCGAAATCGCGCGGGCCGAGGCGTCGACGAGGCTGTCGAAATGTTCGAGCATGAGCATCTGGAACGCTTCTTTCGAGCCCCCGCACGCGTCGATGATCGTTTTGAGGCCCTCGCCTTTTTTGGCGAGAATTTCATATTGTCCCCGGGCTTCGGCTTCGAGCCTCGCGAAAATCGCTTTGGCTTCGCCTTCCGCCTCGATGCGGCGCTGCTCGGCCAGGGCCTCGGCGTCGACGATCAATTTCGCCTTTTCGGCTTTCGCAGGGGCTTCGAGCGTCGCCCGGCGTTCCGCTTCGATCCGTTCGGCCTCGGCAAGAGCGGCCTTTGCGCGGGCCAAATGCTCGGCTTCGAGTACCGCGGCCTCGGCCTCGCGTTTTTTCGTTTCCCCGGTCCGGAACGCCTCGGCTTGTTTGACCTGGAGTTCGGCCGCCGAGGCGGCGATCAACGCCTTGGCCTTGTTTTCCCCGTCCACCGAAGTCGCATTCGCGTCGGCCTGCCGTACCTGTAGTTCCGCGGTCGAAACAGCGACGCTCGCTTTGGCCTTGTTTTCCCCGTCGATGGCAATCGCGTTCGCTTCGGCCAATTGGATGCGCATGTCCCGCTCGGCCTGCTTGACCTGCGATTCCCGCAGGAAAGAGGCCGACTGTTCGCCGACGGTCCGTTCTTTTTCCAGATCGGCCAGCTTGATCGCCTGTTCCCGTTCGAGTTCGGCAAGCCGGACCTGCTGGTCGCGCTCGGCTTCACGGGTTCCGATGCGTTGGACTTTCACGGCGTTGGCGACCTGGATCGCTTTTGCCTGTTCGGCTTCGGCGACCCGGATTTCCCCCATCTTCTCATTGTCGGCCACGTCGCCGCGCGCCTTCTGGATCGCTTCCGATGCCGCTTTTCGCCCGATCGCCTCAATGTAACCGCTTTCGTCCGTGATGTCCGTGATGTTCACGTTGATGAGAACAAGCCCGATCTTGCGCAGCTCCGGTTCGAGCGAGGTCGTAATGTTCGTCAAAAACGATTCGCGGTCCCGGTTGATTTCCTCGATCTGCATGGAGGCGATCACTTGGCGAAGCTGGCCGAAAATGATGTCTTCCGCCTGTTTCGCGATGTCCTTCCGGGGCAGCCCGAGAAGCCGGATGGCCGCGTTGTTCATCAATTCGTTCGTCGTCCCGATCGCGACTGTAAACACGCTCGGCACGTTGACGCGGATGTTTTCGATCGAAAGCGCACCGCGCAACGGAATTTCAATCTGCATCGGTTCCAATTGCAGGTACGCGTAATCCTGGAAGATGGGGTAAACGAATTTCGCGCCGCCGTGGATACATACGGACGTACCGCCGCCCTTGTTCTTCCCGTAAATGACGAGAACCCGGTTGCTCGGGCATCGTCTGTAGCATCGGACGAAGAAAACGAGGAGGATGAAGAGGATCATCCCCCCGAAGACACCGGCGGCGACCAACCAGGGGGAAACACCTTGCAACGACTCCGGCGTGAAATTCGCGAACAGCATGGGCATGATGGGGGGTAGATTGAAAACGATGATTGACCCGAAGCCGACGATTCGGGAACCTGCCACCGGCAACGCCCGCCCGGAAGGTGGACAGGCGGTTGAGCGGACAACTTAACCGGCTTCAGTATAAAAGGTTGTCGAACGGTTTATCGATCCGCGTGTTTGACTTCGACGACGCGGTCGGAAACGACCTTGGTGACGATAATGGGCGTGCCCGCAAGGAGCTCCGGGCCCGGCGTGGTCGCTTCATACTCCATCGTGCGATTCTGGTGCAACACCTGGACCTTGCCGCGGCCGTCTCCGTTGCCCGGAATGCGCAGGTAAACTTCGCCGGTCGCCCATTGCAGGGTTTTCTTCGAGAGGTTTCCTTCGCTTTGGAAATACGAAAGCGACTTGTACAGGTAATATACGCCGAAAACGGCGACAATGCCGAGCAGGCAGGCAATTCCGCTCGAAAGAATCGGCCCGAGTCCGCCGGATATTCCGATCATTCCTCCCAATCCAAAGAATGTCATCCCGGCAATGAGCGTCCTGAAGGAAAGAATCTTGAACAACTGGATCGCCGTATGGTGATGCGCCGAATCGTGCATGTCCAAGCCGGGGCCGGTTTCCGAGTCGGCATCGATATCCAGGTCGACTTCCCCCATGTCCGTATCGCTGCCGAACCCGATGCCGAAACAGGCGAAGAGAAACTGAACACAAAGGATCGTTCCTCCGAACGCGGCACAAAAAATGAAAAGTTGCGAAAGCATGGAGGTCTCCGTACTGGGCTTCGGGTCAACGATGAATGAGGGCGCATCGGGCTCATGCAAGAAATCCGGAAAGGCCAAGACTTACCGGGCGACGAGCCCGTCTCCCTCCCATCATACATGAGCGGAAAGTGATTTACAATTGTTTCCATCGATCTTTGACCTGTTGTCTACCGTAAACGGCCTGAAACTNNCAATCGCCTGCCGCTCGAACGACACGTTTATGTCATTATACAAAAGGAGGTTAGGGGCGAGTGAGTACGGCAGGCAGACGTGACCGAATGTGCGTTTTCATCGCGTTTCCGGTATAAATCAAACATGGGTTTGTGCGTGTGCCGTAAAAAACCGGCCGGATATTCCGGGAAACTCCCGGATTGCACCCGATTTGTCATTGCACCTGATTTGCCTAAACGCCGCATTTTTATATTCGGGGTTATCTGCCGATAAATTCTGAAAAACCGGTCCGTTTTTCCCAGTAAATATTTATTGCATTATATGAAACGCCGATAGGTGAAGATGGTGTTGTCTTAGAGATATTACAGACACACGGTTCGAGATTGCCTTTTGGGCAAACGCGAAAAATTGGAGAAAACGCGAATTTCGGACAAGGAATTGAGCGCGGCACGGAAGCGGCGAAATCGATTCGGCATAATCGATTCATGGTACACGCCCTCGTTGCCGACACGATTATTACGTCCTATCCTACCGGGGAATAATAAGATGCGTCGTGCGAACCTGTTTATACTGAAGACGGTTGAAATTTCCCGAAGCCGGCAATTCGGGAGTGCGTCCGTTGGGAACAACGTTGCCCAGAGGGGCGTGTTGTCTTTCGAGGGGGGCGAATTGATCGGAAAACTCAATCGGCTTCGGTATTTCCTCTTGTCGATCGTCCTTGCGACTTTTTCCGGGATCGTGCCCGTGATGGGACAGCAGTACAATGTCGCTGATTATGCCGCGCTGAAAAACGCGATTGCCGGTGTCGCCGAAGAGGGGACGGGCACGATCACGATCAGGGCGAATATCGATGTCAACGACGACCTGTTTGTCGTCGATGCCGGAAAATCCATTACGTTTCTCCTCAACAGGACGCAATTCGGTTTCAACGGGGGGGACATTGCGCCCCTGTTGAGTACGAACGGTACCGCCTCGACGTTCTTCGAAAATCGGGCGGAAGGCGTTTTCGATATGTTCACCTTCGAAAAGGGCTTGCGGTCGGGGTCGCCGGACCTGGACAATCCCTTGTTCATCGACGGCGGTGGGGCCGTTCGCGTGGTCGGCATGGATCGGGCAAATGTCGCCTTGACCCGATTCAATACGAATACCTCCTTCGATCACAACCGGTCCGTCATGGCCCGTTCGAGCGGTGGATACGGCGGGGCGGTGTTTGCCCAATTCGGTATTGTCGATTTTTACGGAGAAACGGTTTCCTTTACCGCAAACACGGCCGAATTCATGGGAGGCGCCGTCGCCGGAGCCGATGGTTCCGTCATCACGTTCGGAAGAAATGATCAGCCGGCCACCGAGGCCATGTCCGTCCTTTTCGGGGGCTACGAAACGGATGGGACGACCATTGACGCGGCACTTGCCAACAGCGCGGAAAGCGGCGGGGCGATTTTCGCCATAAACGACGCCGCATTCGTCTTTAACGTTGCCGCGTCTTTCCTGGCCAATAAGGCGACGGTCGGAGGGGGCGGGGCGATCGAAACGGCGTTCGACGCCGGTCCGGACGGTGAGGCGATCCAGGGAATTCCTTACTTCCACTTCTTGGAAAAGGCGATTTTCGCGGAAAACCAATCCGTCCAGAGCGGCGGCGCGATCAATGCCGTCGGCGCCATGTTCACGTTCGACGATTATTCCCTGTTCCGCGATAACAAAACGCTCACCGGTTCCGGCGGGGCGCTCAACATTACGAAAGGTGCGACGGTCCGATTCAATCATTCCGCCCGATTTTCCGGCAACGCGGCGAATGGACGCGGCGGGGCGATCTACATCAGCGATCCGGGAAGCAGTGCTTTTTTAAACCCGAAATCGGGCGACGTCGTTTTTGGAAGCCGGGACGGCACCCTCAAAAATACGGTGAGCGGCGGAGCCAATTCCGTGTTCATTACGAACGACGGCGCCCTTTACATCGAACCGGAAGGAACGCGAAAAATCGGGACGGAGACCATTCGGAATGCGGTCTATTTTTATGATCCGATCGCCGGTGACGACGGAAGCGTGGTCAAACTGGGCAGCGGCGATGCCCTGTTCTGGGGCGATAACGATTACACCGGCGATACGATTGTCCGGAACGGTCGTTTCATCCTGATCGGAGACACGTTGAGGCCGGATGGAACCGTCGAGACCCCCGGGGCGACCTACGGAAACATCGTAAAAAAAGGCAACATTACGATCGCCGACACCGGCCTCCTGCAAATCGCCGACGGGAACGCGGTGCGCGCCTTGAACCTGGATTTTCAGGGGGGCACGATTTTCATTACCGGCGGAACGAACGGCGGTTTAAGCAAGGTCGGGATTTCACAAAACACCGCGGTGCTGGATATCCCCGTCGTTAGTTTGGAGCCGAACGAAGACGGCTCCATGCCCGGCGGGACGTTCAACGTCGATACCGGAGTCGTTTTCGTCCTGTCAAGCGAACTGCATGGAAGCGGCCAATTAATCAAAACGGGCGAAGGAACCTTGATCCTTTCGAATCCCGGAAACATCTTCACCGGCCTGACCGTCGTCGATACGGGGGTCCTCCAGGCATACAATCCCGGGAGCGGCGCTTCGGCGCGAAGCGATCATGTGTTGAGCCGATCGGCCGGGCTCCAGCTTCTCGGAACGAGCGTTTTCGATCTTAACGACACCAATCAAAGGCTCGCGACGCTTTCGGGGGAAATCGGGACCCGCATCCTGATGGAGAGCACGATCGACGAGGACCCGTTCAACGTGCTCACGATCTTCCCGGGAACGCTCGACGACACGAATCCCGAATCCGTTTTTCACGGCGTCATTTCCGGAAACGGCATGCTTGAAAAACGGGGCGACGGCGCCATCACGCTGACCAATACGAACACTTTTACCGGCGGCACGGTTCTCGAACGCGGGAAAATCCTGGTCGGAAACAAGGATTCGCTGGGCGTCTACGACGGCTCTGCGGCCGGCTTGATCGTCGCGCGGGAAAGTTACGGGCAAAACGATACGACTGCCGCGCCTTACAAGGAAATCGGCAACGCTTCCGAAAAAGACCTGACCCTCCAAAACCGATTCGCGGTCTTGACGCCCAGTGCCGCCGAACCGACCGATTCCCTGACGCTCGACGCTTACGGGAAAACGTTGACCATTGCCGGTAACGTGACGAACGACGCCGTTTCCCTCCTGCTTCCCAACGCGCCGAATGCGTACGTCTTGAAAACGGACGGCGGAGCCTTTCATGTCGAATCGCGCGGCGAACTCGATTTCCGTAACGCCGATCCGGCGAGTCGATACGTGATTACGCGAAATGTGACCGTCGGAAACGGCGGGGCGATTTATTTCGGGGGACCGTTCACGCTCAATCCGTCCGGGAGCGCGTTGCTGATTAGCGAAAACCGGGGAATGAACGGTGGCGCTTTGTTCGGCGCACGCGATGCGGGAATCACGATTCGCAACGGAACGACGTTCCTCGACAATAAAGCCGATCGCAACGGCGGGGCCGTTTATCTCACCGGCGGCAGAAACGGAAATGCGCCGGCCAGATCGCTCGTTTATTCCAACGATCCGGAGAGGCCGATCCTGTTCCGCGGAAATACCGTCGGCAACGGTACGGCGTCGCGCAACAACTCGTTTTATCTCGAAAATTTCAACGAACTGACCTTCCAGACGGACGCGGGTTGCCTTATTCAACTCGACGATCCCATCGAAAGCAAGCCGGACAACCCGTTGAGCGGAGACGATATCGACAACCTTGTCGTTAAAACGGGAGACGGAACGCTCCTCCTTCACGGAGCGCTTCCGGGAACATACGGATATTACGGCAATACGACCGTCCGCGAAGGCCGGTTCGAATTGGAATCGACCGCCGAAACGCCGACGGAATATGGGCGAATCAACGAAAACTTCGAGAATCGTTTCCTGGTCGAAAGCACGGGAACCCTGGCCGGCTGGGGGACGGTACGGGCGTCCGATTTCTCCGTACTCGGAACTCTCGACGTCGCCGCCGAACTGAACCTGGAAAGCAGGACGACGACCTTCGACGGTGCGAAAATCACAGGTTCGGGAACCTTGGGCGTGATCGCCGAACCTGCCGATGCGTCGCCCACGGCCGACGTTGCGTTGAAAAACGTTTTGTACGGCGATGTCACGTACGGCAATACCGTGACCGTCGACGCTTCCTTAGCCGGAGCTTCCAACATCGTCAACCGCGGCCAGGGAACGCTTCTCCTTGCCCAAGACACGACCCTGACCGTCTCCGGTTCATCCCTGCCGACCGGCGTGTTGAATGTCCAGAGAGGAACGGTCGCCGTCGGGGACGGTTCGCGAGCCGCCTCGTTCAGGAGCGATTCGGTGTCCGTGAAAAGCGGCGGCACGGCCAAGGTGAACAACCGGTCCCAATTGCGCACGAGGGAATTGACCGCTGCGCCCGGCGGAACGCTCTCGGTGGCGCTCAATACGAATGAAAAACCCGCAATCGTCGTCGACGAAATCGCGACGATCGCAAGCGCCAATCTCGATATCACCGGATACGCGGGCCAATTCGGCGTCGACGACCTGGGAAAACGGGAATCGCGTTTCATTCTCATGCGTGCCCTGGCTTACAACGGCGATTTCAAACGGATCACCCTGGCCGGTCGCGAAATCGATGAAACCAGTTTTATCACGCTCGTGACCCGTTCGGAAGAAAACGAAGTCGCCGGTACGGTCGATTACGTCGCCGTCGCCGGGTTGGCCTGGTATGCGGGTAACAACACCGCGCACGGGACGTTCGACCTGGAAACGGAATTCACGCTCGATACGGACCTGGTCGATGTCGGGAGCACCGGCCCCTGGAATGGGAAATCGCTCGTCAAAACCGGCTCCGGCGTGTTGACGCTGACCGGGACGAACAGCTATACGGGCGGAACCCGGGTCGGGGAGGGGACGCTCGCGGGAACCGTGAAATCGCTGCAAGGCAACATCGAGATCGCCGGCGGGGCCGTCCTGCATTTCATCGAAACGACGGATGGAACGTTCACGGGACCCGGCGGTGCGGAAGCGATCATCAGCGGGGGCGGCCGCGTCCTCGTCGACGGCAGGCTCACCTTGAACGGCACGCATACCTACGGCGGTTCCACGACGATCGGTTCAGGGGGAGTGTTGAGCGCCGACGGAACATTCCGGAATTCCGCGTTTCATGTCCTGGAAAACGGGATACTCTTCGCCGGAGGAACGATCAAGTCGCTCGCGGTGGAGAAAAACGGGGTCTTTTCGCCCGGTGCGATGGGCGGTACGGGCAATGTCCAGGTTCTCGACAAACTGGTTTTCAACGAAGGTTCGATTTATCGTGTCAATATCGATCCCGACGGAAAAGGGGACCGGACGACGGTCATGAAAACCGCCGATCTTTCCGGAGCGACGCTGGAAATCGCGGGAACCGAAGGAAAAACCGCCGCCGATTACACGGCCGTCCAATACGGTGCGACCATCGTCAGCGCCGATGAAGGATTGCTGGAAAGCCGGTTCAAGGAAGCCTTCACGACCGGGGCGCTCACCGGTTATTATGCCGACGTGTTTTATGAGAACCGTGCCGCCCACCTGGTCCTGGTCGACAAGAATTTTTCGTTCCGAAAATATTCGGGAAGTTACACGGCGACCAGCGTCGCGAACGCGTTCGACAAGATCGTCGCCAAAGGAACCGATTACGGCAAATTCAGCCCGCTTTTCAGCAGGCTCCGTGACCTCGAACCGGACCACATGGGAAGTGCGATGCGCGAAATCGGTGGTCCCGTCAAGGCCAATGCCATGATGCTCGGCCAATGGAACGTCGGACGTCGCACCTTCGAGCAGTTGAATTTGGAACGCCTCGACGAACGCCGCATTCGCGGGACGCTGAACAACTACTGGATCGACTCGTTCTACGAATCGACCGAAGGACTCGGCGACGGGAATTCCCATTCCTACGGGATCGGTCGGACCGGATTCCTCATGGGGGTCGATCGACGCTGGACGACTTCGACCTTGGTCGGTCTCGTCTTCGGCTACTCCCGCCCCATCCTGCAAAACGAAGGCGACAAAGTCGAGGGGCATGATTTCCAGGCCGGTCTTTACATCGGGCAGGTATTGCCGCTCGGCAGCGAACTGAAAGGCTATGTCGGGTTCGGCGGTCAGGGATACGATTCCTGCCGTTGGCTCCGCGACCCGGCCGTGTTCGCCGAGGCCAAACGACTCACGGCCGACTACCAGGGTGATTCGTTCAATATGAGCGTCGAACTTTCACGACCGTTCCGCCTGGGTCGTTACGGGACGATCCGCCCGGTCGCAGGGCTCGACATCATGACGACGACGCACGGCGGACACACCGAAAGCGGCGACGCGGTGCTCGCCGGGGATTATGCCCGCGTTCATTTCGGCAGGGCTTTCACCCGGTACGGGGCGAGGGCGAAATATGAAAACGATTTCACGTCGATCTGGTTCCAGATGTTCTGCTCGTTCAAATTCGCGGGCGAGGACGCACCGGAAACGAAATTCAAGTTCGTCGGCGCCCCCGGCGAGGAAAACGTGATCGTCCGCGGCGTCGATCCCGGCAGTCTCTACCTCCTGATGGGCCTCGGCGGGCACTTCGATCTGAATAAGAAGAAAACACGGAAACTGGCCTACGCCTGGGATTTCAGCGTCGCCGAACGGCTCGTCAGCAATGCCGGAACCCTCGGGTTCGTCCAGTTGTTCTGATGTGCTAAGACTTTTCAGGACCGTCGGTGAAACGTACCGTGGCGGCCGGGAGCGATTGCGGAACGTGCTGTATGGCCCACGCCGGTCGCTCAGGGTGGCGCCCTGCGCATCTGCCCGGCATTTCACTCGCATTTCACCGCGGAAACGAAAATCTTGCCGGCGGATTGAATCGGCGACCGATCCGCTTCTTGACATCGGTATCACAAGGGGATACAATCACCGCAATCGCGTTTTGCCGAATCTTCCGGTGAAAAACGAAACGCGGACGCACCGACTTTTCTCAGTATGTCCGCAGGTCGGAAATGCGGTTCGCGGTATCGTTGTCAATTTGTCAAATCTGCAATCAAAGATCGATTTCATGAGTGAATTGTTTATCGGAATGGATGGTGGAGGGACCCGGACCCGCGCTTTGCTGTTTGAATACGACGGTCCACGTCATGCCATCGGCGAATCGCCCGGGTGCAACCCCATGCACGGAGATGCGGCTTTCGTCACCAAAACGCTTAACGACGCCGTCGATACCGCCTGCCTTGCATGGAAGGAAAAGTACGGCGACGATTTCGATCGTTCCCGCGTCGGGGCCTACTACCTCGGCAGCGCCGGTTTTTCCGCCGAGGATGCACGGTTGCGACTCCTCGATTGTTTCCGTATCCGAGGCTTGGAAAACGTACCGCACGATGTTCGTTCGGACATGTATACGACCCTTGTCGGCGGTTTGGAGGGACGCCCCGGGATTTCCATTATCGCCGGAACCGGTTCGGCCTGTTTGGCGGAAAATGAAAAAGGGGAACTCTGCCAGACGGGCGGCTGGGAATGCCTTGTCGCCGACGAGGGAAGTTGTTACGACATCGGTTTGAAAGGGATCGTCGCCGCGATCCGGATGGCGGACGGCCGGGTCCCCGCGACTCCTTTGAAAGAAACCGTTTTCAAAGCACTGGGGATTAACGAGACGCCGGACATCGTCGACCGGCTCCACCACCCCCCCATTTCCAAATCCGACGTCGCGGCCATGGCGTTGCACGTCTTTGAAGGGGCTGAAAAAGGCGATCCTGAAACACTGAAAATCCTGAAAAACGCCGCGGAGGAAATCGCGCTCCTCGCGGCGACCAGCCACCGGATCATGCCGACCGGCCCTTTGCCTCTGGTCGTGATTGCCGGGGGAAGCATGCGATCCGAGTGTTACAGGAACCTGGTCTTCGAGGCCGTCCGGGCCCGATTGCCCCGTGCCCAGGTTTCGTTGCCGTCGTTCCCGTCGGTCGTCGGAGCCGGTTTTTTAGCGGTCAAGTTGGCCGGCAAACAGGTTACCTCCCGGTTGCTGGAACAACTCCGGCAGGAATTCGGGGAGAAAATCGTTTGATTTTCGCGACGTCCGATTTTCACGACGTTTGTGCTTCGAAGTGTACATCGAACGCCATCGAAATCCCAGTATATCACAAAAACGGTTTTTATCATGCGCATCAAATCTTTTTTCGGATTATCGTTGTTTGTTGCCGCTTTCCTCGTGTTTGACGGCCCGTCGGACGGCCTGTTCGCCGCGGAAAAGACGGTTTATCCATCGTCGGATAAAACGGCGGAAAAAACGCCCGTCGATTATGTCAATCCGTACATGGGAAACATCAGCCACCTGCTCGTGCCGACCTACCCGACGGTCCACCTGCCGAACAGCATGTTGCGTTTCTATCCGGAGCGGGCCGATTTCACCTCCGACCGGGTCCGCGGTCTGCCGGTCATCGTCACCTCGCACCGCGGTTCCTCGGCGTTCAACCTGAGCCCCGTGCAGGGAAAGGAAAATCTCAAGCCGGTCGTCGATTACACTTACGACCAGGAAAAAATCACGCCGTACCGTTATTCCGTCTACCTGGACCAGGCCGGAGTCGCCGTCGAATACGCCCCTTCGCACCAGGCCGGGGTTTACGAGATCACGTTTGAAAAAGACGGCGAAAACTACCTCGTGTTCAATACCCGCAACGGCGAGATGAATTTTGTCGAAGACGCGGACGCCGGATTCGACGGAATCACCGGCTACCAGGACATCGGCAACAACACGAGGGTTTACGTCGCTTTCGAAACGGAGCAGCGGCAAGCGCCGGAAAAGGCCGGCGTCGAGATGAACGAGGGCAACAACAAGGCCCGGGCCGTCTGTTTCGGAAATCAAAAAACGATCCGCCTCCGCTACGGTGTTTCCTTCATCGGCGAAAAACAGGCCATCGCCAATCTGCGGCGCGAAATCAAGGATTACGACGTCGGGAAAGTCGCCGCGGCGGGACGCGACATTTGGAACCGGACGCTCGGCAAAATCGCGGTCGAGGGCGGCACGGAAAACGAAAAGGTCGTCTTCTACACGTCGCTGTACCGGACCTACGAACGGATGGTCAACATCTCCGAGGACGGCAAGTATTTCAGCGCCTTCGACGAGGGCGGCAAGGTTCAGGACGACGGCGGCGTGCCGTTCTACACGGACGATTGGATTTGGGACACCTACCGGGCGACGCACCCGTTGCGTGTGCTGATCGAGCCGGAAATGGAATCGGCGATGATCGCTTCCTACATTCGCATGGCCGCCGCGAACAAGGAAGGCTGGATGCCGACATTCCCGGAAATCAACGGCGACAGCCACCGGATGAACGGCAATCACGCCGTCGCCGTCGTCGCCGACGCCATGGCCAAGGGACTCGGCGGATTCGATCCGGAAGCGGCGTTCAAGGCTTCGAAAGGCGCGATCATGGAATCGACGCTCAGCCCGTGGATGCGACTGCCCGCCGGCGAACTCGATGCGTTTTACAAGGAAAAGGGATACTTCCCGGCCCTGCATCCCGGCGAAAAGGAAACCGTGCCGACGATCCATCATTTCGAGAACCGGCAACCCGTCGCCGTCACGCTCGGCAACGCGTACGATTATTGGTGCCTCGCGCAAATCGCGAAAAAACTCGGGCACGACGCCGATTACGAGTATTTCCTCGCCGGCTCGTACAATTACCGCAACCTTTACAATCCGGAGACCGGCTTCTTCCACCCGAAGGACAAGGAAGGCAAGTTTATTGAGCCGTTCGACTACAAATGGACCGGCGGCATGGGCCTGCGGGATTATTACGGCGAGAACAACGGCTGGACCTACCGCTGGGACGTTCCGCACAACGTCGCCGACCTCGTCCACCTGATGGGCGGTCCCGACGGCTTCGCGAACAACCTCGACCGGACTTTCCGCGAACCGCTCGGCCGGAGCAAGTACGAATATTACGCGAAGGTCCCGGACAGCACCGGCATGGTCGGCCAATTTTGCATGGCGAACGAACCTTCGCTGCACATCCCTTATTTGTACAATTACGTCGGGCAGCCGTGGAAAACGCAAAAACGCATTCAATCGCTGCTCGACATGTGGTTCCGCAACGACCTGATGGGCGTTCCCGGCGATGAGGACGGGGGCGGTACTTCGGCCTTCGTCGTGTTCAGCGCCCTCGGTTTCTACCCGGTGACTCCCGGGATGCCGTCCTACAACATCGGTTCGCCGAAATTTTCCTATGCCAAACTCGATCTCGGCGACAATCGCTTTTTCGAAATCGAAGCGGTCGATCATGCGCCCGGGAACAAATATGTCCAATCCGCGACGCTCAACGGCAAGGAATGGAACAAATGCTGGTTCGAACACAAGGACATTGCCGGGGGCGGAAAACTCGTGCTCGTGATGGGCCCGAAAGCGAACCGCCACTGGGGCGTTGACGTTCCGCCGCCGTCTGCCGGGGTAAAACGAAATTGACGATACGAATTGACGATACGAATTGACAATTGACAATGGGCAATTGACAATTTTTACGAACCGCGGTCCGTGACCGCAGATTTTATACCGCAAACGGCCTGAAACTGTTCTCGCGCACAATCGCCCGCCGCTCGAACGATCCGTTTATGTCATTACACAAACAGAAATCGGGGGCGAGCAAGTGCGGCAGGCGGACATGACCAAAATGTCCGTTTTCATCGCCTATGGGTTGTTTCTCGGAAAATTTCCCGTTTACGTTTCCCAATTATCAATTTTCAATTCTCAACTTTCATGAAAACATCCCCTTATGCACTGCGCTGCGCTTTGATCGCGGCAATCGGCGGCCTGCTGTTCGGCTTCGACACCGCCGTGATTTCCGGTACGATGAAGGATACGACTTCCGTTTTCCAACTGAACGAGTGGTCGCTGGGCTTCACCGTGGCGTTTGCGCTTTTTGGAACGATTCTCGGGGCGGCCACGGCCCAGATTCCGTCCAATCGGCTCGGACGCAAGCCCACGCTCCTCATGATGGCCATCCTCTTCCTGCTCGCCTCCATTGGAACCGCCTGGCCGGAATTCGTCTTCGGCGGAAAGGCCCCCGGCGTCCAGGCGAATTGGATTTCCTTCCTGATCTTTCGTTTCTTGGGAGGTATCGCCATCGGTGCCGCCTCGGTCGTCTCGCCGCTCTACGCGGCGGAGATTTCACCCGCCCGGTCGCGCGGTTTGTTCGTGGGGTTTTTTCAGTTCAACATCGTTTTCGGTATCCTGCTCGCGTTCTTCTCCAACTTCGCCATCGCGCAAATGAACCTCGGGGAAAACGACTGGCGCTACATGTTCGGCGTGATGGCGGTGCCCTCGGCGGCGTTTTTCCTGCTGCTTTTCGGCACGCCGGAGAGTCCGCGATGGCTTGTCACCCGCGGCAAGATGGAAAAAGCCAAAAACGTCCTGGGCCGCCTTGGAACGGACTCGGGGTCCCCGGAGGAAGAAGTCGCCGTCATTCAAACGTCACTGGAAGCCGAGCAAACCTCGGGCGTGAAGGAGAAGTTTTTCTGCCACCGCTACCGTTGGCCGATCTTCCTGGCGTTCTGCATCGCCGCCTTCAACCAGCTTTGCGGTATCAATGCCGTGATGTATTATGCGCCGACGATTTTTACGATGACGGGCGTGGATGAAAAATCGGCGTTGTTCTTCCCGGTCATTATCGGCCTCACCAATTTGATTGTCACCATGGCCGCCCTGTCCGTCGTGGACAAATTCGGCCGCAAAACGCTGCTTTTCGTCGGATCCATCGGTTATATTTCGAGTATGGCCATCGTGGCGACGACGTTCATGAATTACGCGCCGCAGTTTGAAATCGGCACCGCCGGCGCGGAAGTAAGCGCTGCGCAAAGCGATATCGATTTCTTCCGTACCTTGCCCGTCGGTGAAACGGCGGAAGAGAAGGTTTATCGGCAAGGAAAACTCCAATCGGCCCTCGTCGCCCAGTTGGTTTCGCTGGAAGATACGGGAACCGCCTCGAAAAGGCTCAAGGACAATACGATTCCCAAAAGAACGAACAAGGAAAAAACGGCGCGCTCCGAGGAATTGAAGGATGTTTCCATCGAGGATTTGGCAACCTTGGTCGCAACCGCCGTGAAAGAAACCATCGCCGCTGCGGAAGCCTCGGAAATCAAGGCGGAAATGTCGCCGATGACGCCGGCAAACGGCAAAACGTACGACATGGCGGAACTGGACATGCTCGCGTTCAGGATGGCCCCGGTCGTGCCTTTTCAAGGGGTGTTGATCGTGCTGGGCGGTCTCATGCTGTTCATCGCCTCGCACGCTTTCGGGAACGGCTCGATTATTTGGACCTTTGTCGGAGAAATTTTTCCGAACAACGTGCGTGCCCAAGGCCAGGCTCTCGGCTCGTCGACGCATTGGGTTTTCAACGCCGTCATTGCGCAATTGTTCCTGCCGCTTTTATACTTGCTGGGTCCGGCGACGATCTTCTACGGTTTCTCGGGCCTCATGGTGTTTCAACTACTTTGGACGATCTTCCTGATGCCGGAAACGAAGCAGGTTTCGCTCGAAGAGATGCAAAAAAAGCTGGGGATCACCTGATTTTGCTCATTTTATCGAAACCGCGGACCGCTGATATACTGTAAACGGCCTGAANNTCGCCTGCCGCTCGAACGAAACGCTTATGTCATTGTACACACATAGGTTAGAAGCGAGCGAGCGCGGCAGGCGGACTTGACCAAATGTCCGTTTTCATCGCGTTTCCAGTATAAGTTCCGGTTTTTGAAAGGTGGGCAGGGCTCGCCGGGCACTGCGCGTCTGGTATTTTCCGGCGGCGTTCGGCGCGTCGCCGTTTTTTGCCCGTCTACCTTTTCGAGGCCCGTAAGAATCCGACTTGTTGGCAGCGTGATCGCAACCGGGGATGCAAGTTCCCGGTGTTTTCAAATCGTGCCCCAGACGTCGGAGAAACGATGCGTGACTGAACTACAAACCGCCTAAAGGCGGTGGGTTCCTCAGTCGGCTGAAAGCCCGGCCGATTTTTGTTTCAGATGACAAATCCTGTTTGAATCAACCGTCGTTTTTTTTCTCACGAAGGCACAAAGCTCACGGAGAGTCTGAATTCAAGTCTTTGTGAGCTTCGTGCCTTTGTGAGAGACAAGACATCTCCTGAAGGCGCGGGTTTTTATATCCCGGGTTTGGGACAATAACCGGGTTGCGCCTGCAAGAAATCGAATGTTTGGACTGAATGTTTCTCAAAATCCAACTCCAATACCATGATTGTCGCTACGCTCGACTTTGTGCCCGGTAAAAAAGTCGCCCGGATTTGCGGGATAGCCCAAGGCAGCTCCGTGCGTGCAAAACATGTAGGCCGTGATATTGCAGCAGGAATCAAAGGGATTTTCGGCGGCGAACTCGCGGGCTACACGGAATTACTCAACGAAAGCCGCGTGCAAGCCATGGAACGCATGACTCAACATGCCCAAAAAATGCGTGCCGATGCCATAATCAATGTTCGCTTCACGACCAGTGAGGTCATGCCGGGCACGGCGGAAATGTTCTGCTACGGCACGGCGGTACTGCTTCAAGATGAGTAGTTTTGCCGCCTTCCCGCCTTCCCTCTTCCATTATCAACGATCCACGATGCTTGCACCTCTTCTTTTCGAGCCCGTCTACAAGGATTATCTCTGGGGCGGAGAACGTATCGCCGAAAAATATCACCGCCGCGCGCCCGCCCGGTGTGCCGAATCGTGGGAATTGTCCGATCATCCTCATGGCATGAGCGTGGTCGAATCCGGTCCCCTGGCCGGTAAAACGTTACGGGAATTACTCGAAACACACGGCGAGGCCCTGCTCGGCACGGGCGTCAACCCGGCGCGATTCCCCTTGTTGATTAAACTGATCGACGCGAAGGATCGCTTGAGCGTTCAGGTTCATCCCAACGAAAAAACGGCTCCGCTGACCGGAGGGGAACCGAAAACCGAGATGTGGTACGTACTTGACGGATCGCCCGGGATGGCCGTTTACGCGGGGCTCGCACCCGGGGTGACCCCTCGCCTTTTTGCCGGGAATCTTCAATCGGGCGAGATGGATGCGGTTCTTTCCCGCCGTCAAGTCCGGCGCGGCGAAGTCGTTTTCATTCCCGGGGGTCTCGTTCATGCAATCGATCGCGGGTGTCTCTTGTACGAAGTGCAGCAGAGCTCCGATACGACGTATCGTCTTTGGGATTGGGGGCGGGTCGACGTTTCCGGAAAGCCCCGCGAGCTGCATGTCGAACAGGCGATGAAGACGATCGACTGGGAAAACCGTTCGGATCCGTTTCTCGCGCCGTCGCCGGCCCGCTCGCTTGGGATGAATCAAGAAACGGAATTGATCGCCAACGATTTTTTTATCATGAAGTCGTATGCGCTACGGGAGCCGCAGCACTTCGACACAACCCAACGGCGCTTCGGGATTTTTTTCACGGCCGGGGGAACGGCCTGTTTTCGCTGGGGCGAAGACGCCTTGACCGTCGGGGAGGGCAGAACCGTCCTGATTCCGGCTTCGCTCGGTTCCTACCATGTCGAACCCGTTGCGGGGGGAGCTGCCGATGTTCTTTACGTCACCCTGCCGCCCGATCGGCGTCGGTGAGGCTCCGTACCCGGTCGGTCTGACCGACCGGCCTAATCGGCCAAGGGTGCGACGTTTTCAACGAGGATATGCCGTTGATCCGCTTCACCGTCCTGCCGATAGGTGTCGCGTTTTCCGTTGACGCCGATCCATTGACCGACCAGGTCGGCCATGCCGACGCCCGGTGCCGGGGTGAGCAGGCAGATCACTTCTCCCTTCTCATCGACGATGGCGTACGGCGGATGCCCCGGGGGAAGAGGGTTGAACCGACCGAGCCGACCGACGAGCCCGAATGCCGGCGTCACGGGATTCCCCGCCGGAGAGGGTTGCGGCCCATCGACGGGCGGTTGAGCAAGCGGTTGAGCGGCCGTTTTCGCGGCGTGTGGCGATGTGAGCGGTACAGGCGACGTCGGCTCGTTTTCTCTTGAAACGGCCGGCAACGGAGCGGGTGTGTTTAACGGAGTCGGCGTCGTATTGAACGTCGAAATCCGGGGGGTGCGTTTCGGTGAACCTTGGGAATGCGGTGAGACCGGAAACGAAACGGTTTGGATCGCGTTCGCCTTGGGAACGACCAATCCCTTGTTGTGCCGGGTCGTACTGATTTCACGCCGTATCGACTGCGTTCGTCGCAACGTTTCGCTCAAATGCAGTATTTTTTCCCGGTCCGTTTCGGAAGGGGCCTCTTCATACAAATTCCCGGCATGGTGCAACAAGGTGTCAAAAACCCAATCTTCCGTCGGTTGAGTCAATACGTCGCTCACTTCTTCCCGCAAATCAGCCAACGCTTTACGAAACGCCTGCTCCGGAGACGAGTCCGCATTCCCGGACGGGGCCAAACGATCGTTTTCATTTGACCGGAGCGCCGTTTGACGAATCGCGTATTCGGCATAGGCTTCCCGGTTCGAATTCAACGAACCAAGCCGCTTGGCGCCGCGGGAGCCGACAGCGGCACTGCTTTGATCGGCACTGCTTTGATCGGCACTGCTTTGATCGGCACTGCTTTGATCGACACTGCCTTGATCGACACGGCTTTCGGAAACTTCGAGGCCGGACGGATCATGCGGTATGGGGACAATCGATTTGCGTTCCACCCAGCGAAACTCGCCGTTCGGCGGAGCGATTTTGTACCAGATCGGGCTTGCGGTGTTTTCCGGCGTTTCCCTGCGATCGAGAATATGGACCTTTTCCCCTTTTTTCAAATACGCGGAAACCGCATGGCATTGATCGCCCGATTCGCTCCCGATGCGCGAGGCGAGCCCGTCGACGGTAATCGTTCCGATCCCGTTTGGTGCAAGGGAAACGTATTGAGCATTGATCCATGAAAAACTCCCTATCGGCGGCCGAACGGCACACCAGCCGTCCGCGGTTTCGTCATAAATTTCGAGCCGGTCTCCCTTAAAGAGGCGGGAGGTCTCATAGTAATCGACTCCCGGTCCACAGCGCGCGGTCGCCTCTTCGACGACGACACCGTACCAGGGAACGATTTCCGTTGCGAAAACGTGTGGTGTTGCCGCCGTAAGGATGCAAAACGCAAAAAGAAATGAGCGGATAGTGTTCATGGCGGGATGCGATTCAAAACAATACCTGATACACCGGCTTTTACGAAATCTTTACTTTCTGGTCAAGAGCGAAATCGCGAATTTCGCTGAAAATGGGCAAAACGATCCCGCGGTATCGCTTTCCCACTGTTGCCGGGAAATCAAACGGGACCATTCCGAAGAAAGGGATTTTCAGAACAGGGACGGGCTTTCGTAATCGCGGGCATTCGCATCGCGGTTGTAACGGGTATATCGGCTCTTCAACCTGAAACGATTACATCGTGCCCACGATTCTTCGTCGAGTCGCATCCTTCGAAAACCCGACAAGTGTAGACGGGGGGATTCCGGTCGATTCGGGAGGTTTGCCGTCGCCGTTTCCTCGTGTTCGATTGACTGTGCTCCACATAAAGAATGAACCAAGGGGTTTCCGGAGCACGGTATTGCCTGAACACTGCGATGCAAGCCCTTTTGGCCGCGCAGGTTGACTCCGAAAGCCAAGGTTTCAATTTTCGCACAGAGTAATAAATGCCGTTTGTCGCGACTACGGATATGAAAGCTGCAACGTTGTCGATATCCCGGATTTCAACCGCTTTCGGTATACTGATTTTGTCGGTTTTCCTATCGATGGGATCGACGATGTCATGGGCGGTCGGTTCCGGCTTCGGGGTGGAAAACCGACGTTCCAGACCTTCCGAGTCGAAAACCCCGCTGTGGGGCACGTTTCCACAATCCGGAATGTCGGAATCCTCCGGATCGGTTTCACCGGCACAGTCCAGACAACCGAATGCATCCTCCCCGCTGCCGGGTTTTGGAAAAACGGACACGCAATCCGCCGTCCCACACACCGTTCACCGGACGAATCCCGGTTTTGCCGCGGGAATTGATGGGAACGACATCGACGGGTACGAAGCGGACCAATCGAAAGCCGTCGAAGGGCAACCCGTGGCCGAGGCGCGTCGGCCGCATCCGAGCGTGGCCCGCGTCATCGCGTTCGACAAGGACGGCCAGCAATTCGGGTCGGGAACCCTGGTCGGGGAATCGGGCGATTACGGAATCGTCCTTACAAACTGGCATGTCGTCAGCAATGCGGACGGACTGGTACACGTTCATTTTCCAGGTTTCGGATCCTACGGAGCGGTTATCGCCGCGGATAAAAAATGGGATCTTGCCGCCATCGGCATTTCAAAACCCCCGAGAGTCGTTCCCAAATTGCCGATCGCCCGGACGGTCCCGCAACGGGGCGACCCGCTTTGGATCGTCGGTTACGGCGCGGGTGTCTACCGGATCGCCGGAGGCCGTTGCCTGCGTTATCTCGCGCCGGAAATCGCACCGGACGGCCGGGGTGAGTTCGAATTGATCGATCTTTCCGTTAATGCGAGAGAAGGAGACAGCGGCGGCCCGATCCTGAATGAAAGCGGCCAGATTGCCGGGGTGCTTTTCGGTTCCGACTACAAAAACACGGTCGGGAGCAATTGTACGAAAGTACGCCAGTTTCTCGAAAAGACGCAACCGATGTTCCAGACGCTTCAGCGGAATCCGGAAGATCTTTTTCAAACGATTGAAACCGGTGGCCCCAAACGTCGATTAACCGACTCGGTCAGGATGTCTCTCGCTTCTTCCGGAGCGGGTCCGAGCGCAGAAAGATATTCCCAAGGCCCCGCGACTTCTTCGGTCGGGTCATTCGGAGTTCCTTCGGATTCATCCCGGCGCTATCTTCGAACGGCGGAGCAATCGGCCCTGTACCGGCAATCCCCGGACACCGGGCACTCCTCGTATATTCAGCAGCAGTCATACAGTGTTCCACTTGACGGGCACTTGCCGGGAATGATCGTCCTCCGGGAGGAAACCGTTGCGCTCCCCGCGTCACCGGAAGCGGATTCCGCCCGGGCGTCCCATCCGCGGTACGATACACGCAAGCGGACGACCGGCTGGGGCTTTGCTCTCTTGATCTCCTCGCCGCTTTTGGTGTCACTGCTTCGCCGGGTTGCCAAAACGGCATGATCCGGCTATCCGGCATTGCGGAGAACGTTGCCGCGTATTCCTTCGGTACGCATTGATTTTCAGCCAGGAGACCAAACAATTTCGCATGTTCGAATATACCCTTCTCCACCAGGACGCTTCCAGTAATGCCCGACGGGGCCGGTTCGCAACGCCGCATGGCACCGTCGAGTTGCCGGCGTTCATGCCCGTCGGCACGCTCGGGACGGTCAAAGGGGTGCCCGTCGAATTACTCGAACGAACCGGTTCGCAGGTCATCCTTGGAAACACCTATCATCTTTCGCTACGGCCTGGTGAGGAAACGGTTCACGCGCTCGGCGGCCTGCATCGCTTTTCCGGTTGGAAGGGACCGATCCTGAGCGACAGCGGCGGTTTCCAGATTTTTTCGCTTGCGAAAATGTCGAAAATCACGGAAGAAGGCGCTCTTTTTCAATCGCATATCGACGGACGGCGTTTTTCCCTGACGCCGGAGCGTGCCGTGACGATCCAGGAAAGACTGGGCAGCGACATCGCGATGGTGCTCGATCACGTCGTCGCCCTCCCGAATGAACGAAACATTCTGGAAGACGCCATGGAACGCAGCATTCGTTGGGCAAAACGTTGTCGGGATTTCCAGCAGCCCGTGCGCCGGGAAGTACAGGCGCTTTTTGCAATCGTTCAGGGCGGCCTCGCCCCCGAATTACGGCGTCGGTGCGCCGAAGAACTTGCGTCGCTCAATTTTCCAGGTTACGCAATCGGCGGCTTAAGCGTCGGCGAAACGCCCGGGGAAATGTATGAAGCCCTCGATTTCACGCTTCCCCATCTCCCGCGGGAGAAGCCCCGTTACCTGATGGGCGTCGGTCGACCGGAAGATTTGCTGAACGGGATACGGCGCGGCGTCGACCTGTTCGATTGCGTGATGCCGACCCGGAACGGTCGAAACGCAATGGGATTTACGGATTCGGGACCCGTTCGATTGCGCAACGCGAAATATGAAAGAGACCCCGGGCCGCTTGAAGAAGATTGTCCCTGTCCGGCATGTCGACGAAGCCGGGGATATCTACGGCACCTTTTCCAGGCGGGGGAAATGCTGGGACCGATCCTGTTGACGATCCACAATATCACGTACTATCAACGTCTCATGGCGCGCTGCCGCGAAGCGATCGAACAGGATCGTTTCGTTCCGTTTTACGAGGAACGGATGCGGGCTTACCAAGAATAAATCCGGCTTACGCGTCCGATTCACGATCGTGTTTTCGTGCCCGTTCGATATTATCGGCCTCCGCCTCTTCTTCGATCGGCAAACCGTACTCCTCACCGAGCCAGCGCACGGCGTCGATCCGCTTGCACCGGGCCGAGCAGAAGGGCATCGCGGTTTCGGGATCGTCGGGAGAAAATTCTCGTTCGCATACGGTACAACGCAACCGGTTCATCTGACCAATCGTACCCGACTTTTCAGCCTTTTTCAAGGGGCTCCCTTTCCGGTGTGCGAGTTTGCCCACGCCGCCAACAAGTTTGATTTGTTCCGGGTCTCGAAAAGGTAGCCGGCCCCTCTTTTCCCGCTTGAAATAAAAAACCTCGTTTTGCTCTTGATCGATTCCGGATTATTTCCGACAATCCCCCTCCCAAAAACGATAATCGGGCGTCTTTTCCTCCAACGCTTTCCATGACGAAGATCGATCGATACATTCTCACGAAATTCCTGTTCAACTTCGTGTTATGGCTGGTCTGCCTCACGGGGGTCGTGGTGGTCTTCGATCTGTTCTCGAATATGGATGTCCTGATCCATGCCGGCCGTGCGGCGGGAAACGTCCCGAAGATCCTGGTAATGTTTTATTTCTTCAAAATCGTTCCCATGGTCAATGTCGTTTCTTCCTTGCTCGGGCTGGTCGCGGCCATGGTGTCCATCGCAATGATGATGAGAAACAACGAATTGGTCCCGCTCCTGGCCGCCGGCATTTCGCTTCCCCGGATCATCCGACCGCTCATCTTCGCAAGCATCGTCGTTACTTTGATCGCATTCGGTTTGAGGGAAATGCTGCTCCCATGCTATATCCACAAAATGACGGACAATCCGAACGAATTTGTCGTCGATCAGGGAAAACGCATGAATACGACGATCGATAATTCAACCGGGATCACACTCCAGGGAGACCAGGTATTTCGAGATGGCAACCGGATCAGTTCGCCGTCTTTCGTTTTGCCGCCCCCGCTTGTCCCGAGAACCATTCATTTGAAGGCGGCGGAAGCGTCCTATATCGCAGCGCAAAATGGCCATCCGGCAGGATTTATACTTTTCGGAGTCGAAGAGGGAAACGCTCTTCTCAAGGAAGAAACCCTTTCGTTGGATGGCAAACCGGTCATTATCACCCCCAAAAGCGCCCCGGATTGGCTGAAACAAGGCGAGTGTTTTGTGGCTTGCGATATTCCGTTTATGTACTTTGCGTCAAATAAGATGTGGGGGCAATATGCGTCAACTTGGGAGCTTTTCCAGACGGCACGAAATGGCAGTTTAACCGGATCGGACAAAATCAGGGCACGAATTCACTCACGTCTCGTCATGCCGTTTTTGGATATGACCCTCTTGTTTCTCGGATTGCCCGTCGTCCTTGTTCAGGGAGACCGGAACGTCTTCAAGGCGATGGGGATCAGTGCCTTGCTGGTCATGGCTTTCCTCGTTGTCAAGGAAACATGCCTGTTTATCGGTGAGACAAATGAGATGCCGGTCCTCGGAGCCTGGCTGCCGCTGATGGTCTTTACTCCGATCGCCGTCAATCTGTGCTACGGCATGTCGAAATAGACCGACGACGTCTTATACTTCGAACGGCCTGATAATTCTCCCGCGCACAATCGCCTGCCGCTCGAACGATCCGTTTATGTCATTGCGCAAACAGAAGTTAAAGGCGAGTGAGTGCGGCAGGCAGACTTGACCGAAAGTCCGTTTTCGTCGCGTTTCCAGTATACATGGAAACCGCAAAAAAGACAGCCCGTCGTCGAAACGAAAAGCGGATTTCCTGCCCCTGCATAAGTCCGCTTTTCCGCGTTTCACTGACGGAACTGCCTTTTTATTTCAATCGCAACGCTTTCTACGCCGCGGTAAACATGAGTGTTCCCTTCCACCAATGCCGCCGTCTCTTACCCATGGTCTTTCCCTTTCATGGTAATGCGTTTGCGTGAAAGTTGAATTTCGTTGAAAGTTCGATCAAAACCTATCGCGATCAGTCAACGAAACTCCTCATATCCTATGTATACCTCAAATGGCCGGACCTGACAAGGGGAGATTCCACAATTTTTAGCTTTAATGTTCTTTGTGGGGATGATTGACAAAACGACCTTCCCGGTATAGAATCGGCGCGTTTCATGCAATTCATGCGGCGAGGTTTTCGTGATAAGGCGGGGGTTAATCGATTATTTGGAAACGCTCCGGATGGCGGGCTTGGAAGATTGGGGGCCGTTCACTCCACCACCTGATCCGGAAATTGACGACAAGCATGATAAACATTCCCGCGCGCCGGCTCCTTCTTCTTCGGAACACATGGGCAAAAAAACCGATTCCTCTCTTTCCCCGCAGGCTGCGCTCGATCTCCTCGCGGCCGAAGTCGCCCGATGCAGGCGTTGTGCGGAGTTGGCCGTAAGTCGCACACAGACCGTGTTTGGTACGGGAAATCCGACGGCGCGCCTCGTATTCGTCGGCGAAGCCCCGGGCGCCGAAGAGGACAAGCAGGGCATTCCGTTCGTCGGCCGGGCGGGACAATTATTGAACGATATTATCGTCAAAGGAATGAGACTGCGACGAGAGGACGTCTATATTTGCAACATCCTTCGCTGCCGGCCGCCGGAAAACCGGAACCCGATGCCGGATGAAGCGGCCCGATGCCGCGAATTTTTGGACCGTACGCTGGATATCGTGGCCCCGAAGTTCCTTTGCTGCCTTGGATCGGTTGCGGCGCGCAACCTGTTGCAAACCGAATCGACCATCGGCAAATTACGCGGAAAAGTGCTTGATTACCGGGGAATACCGGTCGTATGCACCTACCACCCCGCATATTTGCTTCGGAATCCGTCGGCCAAAAAAGACACTTGGGCCGACATCCAAATTCTCATGAAACTCATGGGAATCACGCCCGATGCCGACCATTGACCTTGACCCTCACGGGTTTTCCGGACACGTCTCCGCCTGCTTACCTTCGGCAGTGTCGTTTCGGTGGGCAGGCTTTCCAGGAATCGGCTTCGGGAAATTCCAATGGTTTTCAGTATGCAGGTCCCAAACAGCGTGAAAAGCATGAAACGATCAGTCAAAATCTTCATTACGTGTACGACCTTTGCCTTCTTGTCGACCGCATTGGTCAGTATCCTGGCGGAAAATGCCGCAAATCCGATTATTTGGGCCGACGTTCCGGACATGTCGATCATCCGGGTCGACGACACCTACTATATGAGCAGCACGACGATGCACTTAAGTCCGGGCCTGCCGATCATGAAATCGAAGAATCTCGTTGATTGGGACATTGCCGGCTATGCCTACGACGTTCTTGCGGATACGGACGGCCTGTCGCTTCGAAACGGTAAAAGCGAGTACGGCGCCGGTTCCTGGGCAAGCAGTCTGCGTTATCACGACGGTGTTTTTTATGTTTCCACCTTCGCCGCTTCGACGGGGAAAACACATGTCTATACCACGAAAGGCGTGGAGAATAAACCGTGGAAGGAAAAGACGTTTTCGCCCGCTCTGCACGATCATTCGCTGTTTTTCGACGACGACGGCAAGGTGTACATGCTTCACGGCGCGACGGATATTCGCTTGACCGAACTTGAATCGGACGTGTCGGGAATCAAACCGGGCGGGTTCGACGGCGTCATCCTCAAAGGTGTCGGCCTCGTGGCCGGCTCTGAAAAAGCGTGGGGCGAAGGGTCGCAATTGTTCAAAATCAAGGGGAAATACTACCTGTGCAACATCGCGTGGCCCGACATGAGAACACAACTGGTTCACCGGGCGGACAAAATCACCGGACCGTACGAGGGTCGCGTCCTCCTGCACGACCGGGGGGTTGCCCAGGGTGGCTTGATCGACACGCCGGACGGGCAGTGGTACGCTTATCTTTTCCAGGATTGCGGCGCGGTGGGGCGGGTCCCTTTTCTCGTCCCGCTCACGTGGGAAGACGGTTGGCCCGTCCTTGGCGACGATGGTAACGTTCCAGCGCGACTGGGCATCGAACGCAAGGGAGACGGCCTCGGCAATCTTGTGGCTTCCGATGAATTTGAGCGACCACACGACCTGCTCCGCAAAATGAAAACGGCGGCGGAGACCAACGCGTATCGTCGTGACGCCTTTTCCCCGGCCTGGCAATGGAACCATAATCCCGACAATCGCCTGTGGTCGCTCGCCACTCGTCCGGGCTGGTTGCGCCTCACGACCGGGCGGATCGACAAAAGCCTGGTCGAAGTCCGTAATACGTTGACCCAGCGAACCTTCGGTCCGACCTGCGCCGCCTCGACCCTGATCGAGGCAAGCGGTATGAAAGACGGCGACATTGCCGGTCTCGCGGCATTACAGAAAAAATACGGTTTTGTCGGGGTGAGGATGCAGGACGGAAAATATGCGATTGTCATGGTCGGTGCCGATAACAATGGCGTACTTGCCGAAGAACACAGTCTTGCCCTGGAAGGCGACAGGGTCCACCTGAAGATTGAGTGTGACTTCAGGGACCGCAAGGATGAGGCTCGGTTTTTCTGGAGTACGGACGGCAAGGATTGGAAGCCCATCGGCTCCACACTCAAGATGATCTATACACTTCCCCATTTCATGGGCTATCGTTTCGGCCTGTTCCATTTTGCGACGCAACAATCCGGCGGCTTCGTCGATTTCGATTATTATCATGTCAATGTTTCGGAATGAAGGTGTCGCCCTTTTCGGTTGGATTCGCAATATCGATTCGCAATATCGATCGACAATTTTGCAACGCGCAGGGGATAGCGACCCGGATTTTCCCGGTCACACAACCTGTACGGTTTTTGCGCTATTTCGACAGGAATTTGCGCCATTATGGGCTTGTTTTCCGTTCCGCGCCCCAATAAACTGGGACGTTCCCGATTCAAACCGGACGATTCAAACCGGAAGAGCGCGGTGAGGATTCGAATTCAAGCCCATGCCGGCAGGATAGCGGGCGGAACTGTTGGAGCGAAGACGGTCGGTCCCCATGAATACGGAAAGCGGTTGCACTTTTCCGAAGCCGACTTTTCGGAAGCGACTGCCGTGTACTCGCGACCCCGAGCCGACCGAGATGCCTGACCGGAGCGCGACGCGCCCGTGCGGCACGCATCGTTTTCGGGATGCGCCGTCTTCGGGATACGCCGTCTTCGGGATGGAATGATTGCGTCCTCCGGCATTACTTTTTTTACTGAGGCCCGACATGTCAGGCATTTCGGATCGAAAATTCACGATCGGTGTTGATTACGGAACCAACAGTGTCCGGGCGATCATCGTCGATCTTGAAGACGGCAGCGAAATCGCCACGGCCGTCTCCCCTTATTCCGGCGGCGAAGCGGGGGTGTTGCTCGATGCTCAAAGGCCGATGCTTGCCCGGCAGAATCCGCGCGATTACGTTGACGGATTTTATCGGGCGGTCGCCAAGGTCATCGAAATCGCTCAAAGTACCCCACCCGGGCATGACCGCGGCTTCACCCCGGACGGCATCGTCGGGATCGGCGTCGATACGACCGGTTCCACGCCCATTCCCGTCGATGAAAGCGGTACACCGCTTGGCATGATCCCGGAATTCGAGCATGAGCTGGACGCGATGGCTTGGCTCTGGAAGGATCACACCTCTTTTGCCGAGGCGGCGGAGATCACGGAAAAAGCGTCCCGAAGCGAAGACCGTTACCTCTCGAAATGCGGCGAAACCTACAGTAGCGAGTGGTTTTGGTCCAAAATTCTACATTGCAGGCGGACCAATCCCCGGGTTTTCAAGGCGGCGTTCAGTTGGGTCGAACTGGCCGACTTCATTCCGGCCTTCATCACCGGCAACACGGATCCGGATACCTTGCCGCGGGGCATCTGCGCCGCCGGTCACAAGGCGATGTTTCACGAATCCTGGGGTGGGTTGCCGAGCGAGGCGTTTCTGGAATCGCTTGATCCCGATCTGGTGAGATTGCGGTCGCATTATAACGGCGCAACGAAAACCTCCGATCAAAAGGCGGGCGGACTCTGTGCGCCGGTTGCCG
>DOMV01000232.1:476-2633 GCA_003509805.1 Planctomycetaceae bacterium | reverse complement strand
GCATCGGCCCGTTCGACGGTCGGTCGTTCCTGACCGCCGAGGAACGCGACCTCGAAAGCGGCAAGACGTCGCGGGTCGGCCAGCAGATACCACGCCGTGGCGCTGTTGCCTTTGAAGACCTTGCTGCCCAGATGCGGCGAGGACACCGTTTCATATTTTCCGGCATGTGGGTTCGTCGAGGGCTTGCCTTTGTTCTCGGTGGTTGTTTCGTTGAGCGTCATGCTCTTCATGAGCATTTCGGCGGCCACTTTCAAGGCGGCCGGCACGAGCAGGAGACTTGCGGGAATACCGAGCGGTCGCCCTTGGGCGCGTTCCTGCTCCGAAAAAATCAGCTCCGCTTTCGTCAGGCCGTCAACGTCAAGTTTCGCTTCGGCACCGGAGACAAGATTTTTATGATCCGTGCTGAAGAATTTCTTGCCGTCTTTTTGCGTGGGATTCGACAGAACACATTCCCATACGGCGTCGGAGATCGCTTCGGCGGCCCCGATCCCGATCCCGCGCGGGATGTCGCTGAAAGCGCCCAGATCGTCATTGATGATCATCTGCCGGGTCAGGGCGAACATGATTGCGTGCGTATCGACCTGCTGCGAAAATGCCTGTTCGCCGATCGAACCGTGCTTGATTTCACCGTCGGCACCGACCTTCTCGAACTTGAACGCGCCGTTCATCCGGTAACGCTGATGTGTTTGAAAATTGTTGACCGAGGCGATTTTGACGATTTTTTTCCAGGTATCGTCCATCGTCAGAAAGCCTTCGAGCAAGACCTTGTTGGCGACGTTCGACAGAATACCGGGCAGTGACGCACTGGAAAACGCCGCTTCAAGCCAACCCCGCGAATCACGGCGATATTTCGGCAGATAGCGGCCGCCGCAGGCCAACTCGCAGAATTCCTGGATGCCGATCCCGCGAAACCGATCAATCTGATCGAGTGAGGATTCTTCATATTGCGATTCGAGGTAAGCGAGCGACGAACCGCTCGTCGCGAGGGCGATGGCTTCCAGGGCCGTCGGTTTCAGACCGCCCTGATGCGGTTGCGTTCCCGTAACAGGCACTTTCGAAGCGTCGGGCATCGACTTCGCCTGATATTCGGCGTGGAACTTTTCGACGGCCCAGCCGTCTTCGATGGCTTTCGCTTCCAGATCGGGATACTTGCCGCCGCCGATCTTTTCAATCGCGGCGATACGACGTTGGTCGATGATCATTTTCTGAAAATAAGGCTCCAGGCTTCCGGTATCAGGCTTCAGGAATTCCTGTGTCGCCGACTTTTCCGAAGTCGGAAGCCTGTTTTGCATTTCGATATTCTTCATTTCAATTCTCGCTGCTTCTGATTGGTTTTTGTATGGCATTTCTTCCTGAAGTCCGGAGTTTGACGCCTGAAGCCTCTCTTCATACTGAAATTCGATTTTCGCCGACGTGTTGGGGTCGGCACCGAGATCGACAAAACTGATTTCCTTGAGCGTCATCTTGCGGATGACGTAAATCTCGCCCTCGAAGGTTTGGCCGTTGACCGTGACCTTCTGGCCGAACGGAATATATTCCGCTTCATGGATCGGGCCGCCCATGCTCGCCTGCCAGGGAAACCCGTTTTTCGCGGACATGGCAACATCGCGTGCCCACGACGTGTCGCGACTGATGACACCGTCGGCCAAAACTTCCGATCCGGCAATCACGATTTTTTCCGTATGGCCGACGCCCTGGAACGATTTATGCTCGAACCGAACGGGGATTTTCTGCTGCGGAATATCGATCCCTTGCAGATCGACTACGACGGGACAGAGAAAGTCCTTCGATTGTACCTTGACACCGGTGTAAGCAACCAATACGAACTGCGGCAACGACGGTTCGCCCGTCGCCTCAAGCGTTGTCCCGGCGTTTTCGTTTGAGACGAGGCGGATCGGGCTCGGTGGGAGTGTCAGGCTCGTCAGTTTCATCTTCTTCATGATTTTCATTCTCGTTATCTGTATCATTATTGTCCGGATCGAACTCGGTCTCTGATAAGCCGAGTTCGATCATCCGTTTTTTCTCGCGAGCCTTCTGGATCAAAACGTCCTCCCAATCAAGCCCGTTTTTCGCACATTCAATGGCAAGATTCGACATGTTGCCTGCGACGCGTGTGACCGCCGCCTTCGCTTCCTTGACCGGATCAACATGCTCCAT
>DOMV01000232.1:0-457 GCA_003509805.1 Planctomycetaceae bacterium | reverse complement strand
ACCCGCTTCGCGTTGCTCCGCTGGACCTGTTGAGCGGAAAGACGTTTTTAGGGGGCGAAAAAAGTCTGATTCGTATCGCCTCGCGGAACCACATCTTGAAGATGGGATACATGACGACAAGTTCGCAAGACGTTTGCTCGACCTTGATCGACTTGAAAAACGACTGATGATCCAACCGACCGGAAGCGTAGTTGTGTTTTGACGAATCGCCGAGTAGGATATTGACGGGCACCTGCATGCAACGCCCGATTTCGCCCAGGATTTCCCGCTTGAACTCGGAATAGGACGTCGTCGGCTGCTCGGCCCGGACTTGACCGAGCTTCCAGCCGTCCGGCATGACCGTCGCCATACGTTTTTCCAAAGTAATGATGTCGAGCGGTTCCAGCGGTTGCGCTTCACCGTTGGCCGGGGCATCGGTGTACAGCACCGCCGCAAAATCCGCCGCCGTTTCCGCTGC
>DOMV01000432.1:6080-6399 GCA_003509805.1 Planctomycetaceae bacterium | reverse complement strand
CGGGCGATCGAACGATGGAATGCCGACGGCGTTCCGCCGCCGGGATGGATCGTGGATGTTTCCGAAATCACCCGCAATTGGGTCGATTTCGCGAATGCGATCCCGGACGGCAAAACGGTTCTCGTCGTTTCCTCCAACGGCATCATCCGCTTCGCCCCGAAGATATTGGCCGATAACGACTATGAACGGTTTCGCGAGGAAAATAATCTCAAGGTTACGACGGGGGGCATCTGCCTGCTTCGTTACGACCGGGAACGATGGAGCATCCCGCTTTGGAATGACTCGTCAAAGGGATATACTGAAAACGATTGAAATTTCC
>DOMV01000432.1:433-6035 GCA_003509805.1 Planctomycetaceae bacterium | reverse complement strand
CTCAACCGGCTTCGGTATAAAAAGGGGGAAACGTGCCGAACGCGTATGTTGGACGATTTTCGGCCCGGTTTTCGGCGCTGTTCTTGGACCTGTTTTTGACCTTGTCGGGAACATTGCCTTTTGCTATACTTCCTCACCTGCGTGGCGACAATCTCCGACACATGGGTGATCGGAGTGTCTCGCGCGTCCGTCATGTTCGGCGGATCACCGGAACGGAAGGCCATAAAAGTGAGTCAACTACACGTTGTTGCACCAAAAGAAGATATAACATGGACCAAGGTCGTCGCCCCCGACATCGGCCTCCTGAATGTCCGTCCCCGTGAACTCTGGCATTACCGAGACCTTATAGTCCTCCTGGTTTACCGGGACTTCGTAATCTCCTGTCGCCAGACGATCCTGGGGCCGATCTGGTGGATGTTGCAGCCGATCCTGCTTTGCGTCACCTATGTCTTGATTTTCTCCGTCATTGCCCGGGTTTCGACGGACGGCATTCCCCCGGTGCTGTTTTTCCTGAGCGGATTGACGTTCTGGTTTTACTTCATCGGCGTCTTTTCAAATGTCGCAAACACTTTTTCCAGCAATGCGTCGATTTTCGGGCAGGTCTACTTTCCACGGCTGGTCATGCCGATCGCCTGGTCGATCAGCGCGCTCATCAAATTTTCCTTCCAACTCGCGTTTCTGGCGGTCTGCTACTTGGTTTATGTCCTGTACGGAAGCCCTGTTGCGCCGCAATGGACGCTCCTGCTGCTGCCGTTCGTCATTCTTTACGCCGCCGCCCTTGCGACCGGGTGCGGGCTCATCATGGCCGCCCTGACAAGCAAATATCGCGACCTGACCCTGACGATGCCGATGATTATGCGACTCTGGAGATACCTGTCCGCCGTGGTGATTCCCATGTCGGCGGTCCCGGAAAACTATCGATGCTACTTCGACTGGAATCCCGTCGTTCCCGCCGTGGAAATCTTCCGCCATGCGACGCTGGGAAGCGGAACGATTTCCCTCCCCCAGGTTTTCACGGGGCTGGGAATGACGGCCATCCTGTTGTTGAGCGGCTTGATCGCGTATTCCCGGGCATCGTTGACAAGCCAGGACACCGTTTGAGACGCCGGAACCCGACGGATACGGAAAACCCGAGGATACTGCAAACCCGATGAAGATGCGGCAGGAACAAGATGAGCGATACGGTTATTCGAGTGGAAGGAATCAGCAAGGAATACCAGCTGGGCGTCGTCAACCACGGAACGCTGGTCCGCGATTTCCAGTCGCTCTGGGCACGCTGGCGAGGGGTTCCCGATCCCAACTCCCGCTTATCCAACTCCCGGTCGGATGCGACGCCCAAGAGCGAGGGTGTTCGAAATCCTCCGGAAACGATCCTCGCGCTGGACGACGTTTCCTTCGACATACGGCGCGGTGAAGCCGTCGGGATCCTCGGAAAAAACGGGGCCGGAAAAACGACCTTGGTGAAAATCCTGTCGGAAATCGTCTATCCAAGCCGCGGCAGCGTGAAAATTCGCGGGGAAATTTCCGCGCTCCTCGGGCTCGGGACGGGATTCAACGGCGAATTGACGGCACGCGACAACGTTTTCCTCAACGGTACGATCATCGGGATGAAACGCCGGGAAATCGCGCGCCGGTTCGACGACATCATCGCCTTCGCCGAGGTGGAACAATTCGTCGATACGCCGATTAAACGCTATTCTTCCGGGATGCGGTCCCGGTTGGCGTTTTCCGCAGCCGTGCATTTCGTGGCCGAAACCGTCATCCTGGATGAAGCGCTCTCGGCAGGGGATGTGTTCTTCAGGGAAAAAGCGTCCGCGAAAATCCGTGAAATCGTCTGCGAGCAGGGGCGGACCGTCCTGGTGATCAGCCATTCGATGAAGTTGATCAAAGAACTCTGCCACCGGGGGATTCTCATGAAACAAGGAAGGCTGATCCAGGACGGCCCCATCGGCGAGGTCGTGGAAAACTACCTGCGGCACGGCTCCGGCACGACACTCGGTGCGACGTCCGACATAACCGTCGGTACGAACGCGCCGCTGAGAGCCACTGGTTGAAAACCCGGGATCATCAAAGGAATGATAGACTTCGAACGGCAAAACAATCCTCCCGCGAACAATCGCCCGCCGCCCGAACGGTCCGTTTTCATCGCGTTTCCGGTATATTCCCGGATGGCTGACGGATGCGGCTCCGATCCCGAAATGGAAGTTTGACAAAGCTCCGGAGACCCACCGTCGATCATGCGGTCACTGCTCAAAAGCCTTTACGGACGGCTCGGTTTTCGTACGGTACGGCGGCTGATATCCTGTTTTCGAATCCTCGTCGGCTGGACCTGCGTTCCCCGGGCAAAACAGGTGTATTCCGGTTCGCTTTCGCGCGTCGTCAACGGTGTCGTCGTCAACGGTGTTGCCACGGGAGAAACGCCCCGGCATCGTTCCGGCAATCCGCCTCCATGCGTGTTGACGCTCAATACGACAGTCGGTCGCGGAGGCGCCGCCGCCGTCATGGAAACCGTCCGTCGCGGGGCGTTTGCACACGGTTGGAATACGCCGTTGATGGTCGGTCATGCCGATCGAACCGTTCTTGAAACAGCGGAAAACGCACGGCTTTTACCGGTATCGCCGTCGAACCGCTTCGATCGCGCCCGCCTGCGATGCGCGGAAACCGTCCTCGGTTGGCAGGATTATTTTCGCATGGGACCCTTTCGATTGCCCGAAGAAGAACCGTTTCAAAAAGCCGACCTGCTGCATTTGCACAATCTCCACGGCGGCTGGTTTTCGCCCTTCGCCCTTCCCCTCCTGAGTGCCCGCAAGCCGACGATCTGGACGTTGCATGACATGCATGCGCTCACGGGCCATTGCGCGCATTCCCGCGATTGCGAACGCTGGCGGGAGGGTTGCGGCCGGTGCCCACGCCTGGAATCCGCCCCGCCCGTCTTTTACGACGCCACGGATTTCGTGCACGCCGACAAAAAACGCCTTTACGAAGCATGTCGGTTGACCGTCGCGGTTCCCTCCCGTTGGTTGATGCAAATCGCCCGGGAAGGCATTCTCGGTTCCCAGGATATCCGCCTCATTTACAACGGAGTCGATCCGCGCCTGTTTCGACCCCGCGACAAACGGGAACTTCGCCGGGAACTCGGCGTGCCCGAAGGGGCGACGGTCCTGCTTTTCAGCGCCGCCGGTGGAAAAAGCAACATGTGGAAAGGAGGAATGCGGTATTTCTCGCCCTTGCGGAAACGCCTTGAAAACGAACCGGGACTCTTTTTCATTTCCCTCGGCGGCGGAAGGGAATGCCGTTCCTGCCGGGAACGATCCCTGCCGTACGTGCATTCCAGGGAAACCATGGCGAAGTATTACGCGCTTTCCGACCTGTTCGTTTATCCGAGCCTGGCGGACAATTGTCCCCTCGGCGTCTTGGAGTCGATGGCGTGCGGAACGCCCGTCGTTTCCTTTCGGACGGGCGGCATTCCGGAACTCGTGGAACATGGCAAAACCGGCTACCTGGCCGAATACGGCTCGCTCGACGATCTCCACAACGGCGTCATGCGACTCCTTCGTCGCGACAATGACCGTGACGGGATGGGAACAGCCGCGCGCCGGACCGTTTTGGAACGTTTTACCGAAGAGAAGATGATCGCCGCGTATCTCCGCCTTTACGAAGAACTGCTCTCAAGTCGGGACCGCAACAATAAAAGCCCGGAACGAAGCGTAGCGCAGTGACGGGAGAACGCTTGTGTAAATACCGGTCGCTTCACGTTGTTACGCTCCCGGCTTCCACATCGAACGTTTGCCGCATAAGTGAAGTGGAAGGCCCTGCACTAAAACCGCTTGGTCAGGCCGACCAGCAGGGTGTCGGCGCTCACGCTGTTCGTTACCGTTCCCGTCAAGGCCGTTCCCCCCATGTTGACGCCGAACGTGCCCGTCGCATCCGTCTGGAAAGCGTGCGACCAGGCGAACATGACGTCGAAATCCTTCATGAACGAATACGTGGCGCCGAGAGAAACGACGTTTTGCATGAAAAGCGGGGCGCTCACGTTCATGTATTGATGCGCGTCCGGGATCGGGTTCTCGTTCCAACAATAACCGGCGCGGATTTTGATCCGGTCCGTCAACGTCCGTTCGACGCCGACCGCGACGGACAGGACGCTCTTCCAACCGAGGCCGACGATGTTCCCGCCGGCGTCGAGCGTGTCGCGGAAACCGTCGGTGTTCGCGTAATCGAAATAGCGGACATCGAGCGCGACGACCGTCTTCTTGATACCGTCGTAGGAAATCCCCCATCCGAGAATCATCGGCAAATTGAACTGGAAGTCGGTCGAGATCGGGTTCCCCGCCGTATCGGTTCCGGTGAAATGGAGCGCATCGGCCCAGAGTGGGCTCTTGAACGTGAAACCGGTCCGCCAATGATTTTTGAAATCATAGTATGCCCCGAGATTGAACCCGCCGGCCCAGGTGTACCGGGTCCCGTAGTTGTGCATCGGATTCTGGAAATGCTGGTTGAACGGCATCGGGTTGAGCGAGAGCGAGGCGAGCCCGATGACCGGCGTAAAACCGACGGCCAGTTTTTCCGTCACGTTATAGGCCACGGTCGGCATGATCTCGAAAACCTGGACGTTCGAGGCTTTCGCCAACCCCCCGAGCACCGGATTGGTCGGCAATCCCGTCTGCCCGTCCCGGTGGGGGGCGTCGTACAGGGCGGCCGCCCCGCCGACACCCGCGATCGCGACGCCGAAGGTGAATCGCGATTTTTCCTTGCTCCGAAACACCGTCGACATCGTCGGGCAGGGAAGTTCCCCCGCCTGCGTGAACGCCTTGCCGTACGTCGGAGCGAATCCGTCGATTTGCGACGCAACTTGGGAATGGGGAATGATGATGCCAAGCCCGAGCGACATCTCGTTGTCCTTCAGCGCGGCGATCGAAGCGGGGTTCTGATAAATCGCCCCGGCCGAATCGAGAGGCGCGGCAATCGAAGCGCCCCCCATCGATTCGTTGACCGCACCGATTCCGCGGAGCATAACCCCTTGCGCTAAAACGGCTTGAGTTGCACCGGCGCAAGCGAAAAGAAAAAGAAAGCGAAGGAACCGACGGGAAAAAGAAATCGTCATGGGGGCGTTTTTCCTTATCAAAAACAGTAAATTTGAAGACAAAAACAACCGGGAACATCGCGGCATGAGAAAAAATCACACGACAACGGGGTTGTCGGCAATTTCCCCGGGAAAAATCAAGAGGAAAAGGACCACTTCGGATCACTTCTTTTGCGACGGCGGTTTGGCAACTCTACAACCGTTAAAACCATGATTTCCGTTTTTCCGGAAGCCGACTTGACCGGAAAACCCGCCGGAAAACCTGGTGGCGATATGCCAGCCCCCCGGTTGCATTTTTGGCAATGCTCTGGTATAAAAGAGGCGTTCGCCCGGGAAGTTATACTGGAAACGCGGTGAAATTGGTTGTTTGGCCACGTCTGCCTGCCGCACGCGCTTGCCACAACTTTTGTTGATGTAAGTATTTGCGCGAATCATTCGAGCGGCAGGCGATTGTTCGCGGGAACAATTTCCGGCGTTTGCGGTATATCGGAAATTTATGGTGGTTGTAGCTCAGTTGGT
>DOMV01000432.1:0-270 GCA_003509805.1 Planctomycetaceae bacterium | reverse complement strand
CCGGAAACTACGCCTACGTTTACCTGAACGGCGAGCGCCTTTCGATGGGGCGGTACGGCTCGAAAGAGGCCGACCAGAATTACCTCCGATTCATCGCGGAATGGGCCTCAAGCAGCCGGACGGCCACGGTTCGCCCCGGAAGGCAAGCCAGCGTCACGGAAGTGGTTTGCGCCTATCTCGACTGGGCCGAAACGAACATCGACCACCGGGACTACTGCCACGCGAAGGCGGCGGCGGATTTTTTTGGTCGATCTTTACGCCAGGACGCCC
>DOMV01000144.1 GCA_003509805.1 Planctomycetaceae bacterium | reverse complement strand
CCACATGTCCGTTTTCATCGCGTTTCCAGTATCCCTTCGGCAGTATCGTTTCGGCGGGCAGGCTTCCCAAGAATCGGCTTCGGGAAATTGCAACCGCCTTCAGTATGACAGCGTTCCATGACTGAAACCCCGACTTATTGGTTACCCGCTTTGCATCAAGGCGACGAGCAGGCCGCCGAACGGCTTTGGCAGGAGTACTTTATCAAGATCATTCGTCTGGCGAAACGCCGCATGAACGGCTTGCGGCTGCGTGCCGCCGATGAAGAGGATGTCGCCCTGAGCGCGATGAACAGTTTCTGTCGCATGGCTCAAAACCGCGAGGCCCCCATCGCCGATTCGACCGAACTCTGGAAATTGCTGGCAACCATCGTCAGGCGAAAAGTCAACAAGGAACGGCAGCGGCAGTTTGCGGCCAAGCGGCAGGAGCACCGGCTGTTGGGCGAATCGGCGGTGTCGCCGCCGCGGAACGACGATGCGGACTGCGCCGGTCTGACCCGGTTTGCCGGACATGATCCCTCGCCGGAGTTGGCGGCGGAACTCGCGGAAACCTGGGAGCGTATTCTGCATCTGCCGGAAGCGGAGAAAATCGTGCTCCTGAAAAACGACGGTTATACGAACAGTGAAATCGCGGAAAAGATGAACTGTTCGACGCGAACCGTCCAACGGGCCATCGAAAAAATCAAAAAAGAATGGGAAAACTGGCAAGCCAAGGCGGAAGAAGAATGGCAAAAAGGGTGATTTTCCCAAAATATGTCGCATTTCGGCAAATTCCGACATAAATAACACGATAGTCGGGAGCCTCTGAAAATCCGCTTACGCGCCGCAGCCTGTGACGGCGGATGCATGAAATTACAGTACGGACGGTTCTTTCAAGCAAACCAAAAAGCAAGTTCCAGGGGCGTCCCATGTACCGAAGGCGGTTGGAATTTCCCAGGGCCGACTCTCGGGAAGCCTGTTTTCCAAAGGTAAACGCGGATCCAACGGCAGAACCCGACCGGCTTCGGTATAGGGAATTCGCCGACGAGCGTATGACGACATTCCGCATTATCATCCGGTTTTCCAAAAAAAAGGGTTGTCACGGGTATTTTGAAAAAAAACAAACATGGACACGGCATCCGACGGCGACGGCCGACACATTGCGGAGGAAATCGAGCGGCGGCGGGTTCTGTTCGAACAAACCTGGGGCCAACCGGCTGCGCCGAGCATCGAGCGGCTGCTCGACGAAGTTCCGAAAACGGAACGGCCCGACCTGTTGCGCGAACTCCTCTATGTCGAATTCGAATTCACGCAGCGCAAAACCGCCGAACTGTTACTCGAACAATATCTGTCGCGATTTTCAGAATACGAATCCGTCGTCCGTGAAGTCGCCGACGCCGTCGCTTCGTACACCGTGTTCAAGCGCAAGAGCATTGCCGGTTACACGCTGCTCGGCGAACTCGGGCGCGGCGGCATGGGCGTCGTCTACCGGGCCAAGAGCGATCTGCTCAACACGTTCGTCGCCTTCAAGATGGTCAACCGCCGGATGGTCGGCAACCCGGAGACGCTCCGCCGATTCACCCGGGAACTGGAAATGATCGGTCGGCTCCGGCATCCGAACATCGTTGAGGCGAAACACGCCGGTATCGCCCCGGACGGGTCCCCCTTCCTCGTCATGGAGCTTGTCGAAGGCATGACGCTCAGCCGGTGGAGCAAACACAACCCGCCGGGAGAAGCGGCCCAAAAAACGAAAACGGCACAAAACCGCTCGCAATCACGAAGCCGCTCGAAGTCGACAGCGGCGTCCGCCACGGGCGACGGTGTTGCCGTGCAGGACAAATCACCGTCCGAAAAACCGCCTGAATCCACGCGGGTCGTCAAAGCGTGCGCGATTATCCACGATGCCGCCCTGGGTTTGCAAGCCATTCATGAAGCGGGCCTGGTTCACCGGGATATCAAGCCGGGAAATATCATGCTGTTGCCCGACGGCCGAGTGAAAATCCTCGATCTGGGACTGGCGAAACTGCGCGAGCATTTCGCCGAGCGCTCGCTGGCATTCGAGCCCCAAACCCGGCAAGGACACTTCCTCGGGACGCCCGGCTTCATGGCCCCGGAGCAGGTACACTCCGCCGCCCACGTCGATATCCGCGCCGATATTTACAGCCTCGGCTGCACGTTTTTCTTCCTCCTCTTCGGCTGTGCTCCGGCGGAGAATCAGTTGAAAGACCTGCCGGTATCGCTTCCTCAAAAGTTGCGAAAAATCCTCGACCGAATGCTTGCTCCCGATCCCGCGTCGCGGTTCCAGGAACCCCGGGAAGTCGCCGGGGCGTTGGAGGCGTTTCTCGATTCACGAAAGCCCCGCTTCGGCCGGATCGCGATGGCCGCCGTGATTCCGGTCGCCGTCGGTATCGTTGCGATTTTCCTCGCTTCAACGTCTTCCTACAGGGGAGATTCGTGGCAGCCGTTGATTGCCGGCGGACGGGAAAGGATTGAAACGCAAACAATTCCGGCCGACGACGGTACCGACGACGGCGCCGCTGTTAATGCCGCTGGAAACAACATCGTCAAAACGCCGACGCTTGCCGACGTTCAGGCGGCCGTTGAATTACGTTATCGCGGCGACGACGAACAGGCGTCGGCGACATTACGAAAACTGGAAAACGATCTGCGGGCACGGCAAGCCGACATGCCGCCGGGCGATTCCGACGCATTCCTTGCCGACCTCCTCGCCGAAGTGTTGTCGGCTCAAGGCGATTGCCTTTTCTTTTCCGGTCTCGCTTCCGACGCGCTGCCGGACAAGACGGTCAAACGGATTACAGACTGGTACGAGGAAGCCCTGGATTCGTGCCGTAATCCTGTTTTGCGGACAAAACTGCTTTGCAAGTCGGCCGTCGTGAACGGCGCTGTTGCCAACGGCGATGCCGGCACGATTCCCGGCGACGGCGAGGATGTCGCGAAGGAGGCTGAAAAGGAGGCTTCGCTCTATCGCCGCTTCGCCGAAGCAGCGACGGCGACGGACGACCGACCGCTACGGATTTTCGCCGAGCAATTCGAATTAAGTACGGAAACCGAGTTGATGTCGCGCGAGGCGCTGGACTTGCGGCTTTTCGCCCTGGAACGCCTGATCCACCGGGATGTGAACGCCGACCGGGAAATGTTGGCGAAGGATTTACGGTTGCTCGACGGCATCCTGCTGGATCCGTATCCGGATGCCGATTCCTGTGTTTACCTGAACCGTTTCTTCGATCTGGCGGTCCGCGTTTGCGACCCGACCGATTATGGGCAACTGGTCCGCTATCTGTGCCGGTTGCGCCCCCAAGGGACGGTGGGAACACGGTCGTCGTTTCCGCCGGATTCGACGCTGGTCCTGCTCTATTTCAGTCCGTGGAGCGATGCGAACGGTTTTGCCGTTTACTACCCCGCCGAGCGGCAGGAATCGCAACGCTTCGAGTTGCCGTTCAATCGCCATGCCGTCAAAGAAGCGATCAGGAAAGGGGAATCGTTGGCGTTGGACGCCAGGTTGGCGACGTTGATCCGCCGCGATATCGGTTCCGGCACGCCGATCGTTCTTTCCTGGGACGACACAGCCTGCTGGCCGCTCCGCCGCGACGCCTTCGGCAACGAGGATTGGCCCTTCGACGAATCGGTCACCGTCGAGGAAATTTTGGGACAAATGAAATAAACCGAGAGGGGAAGCCTACAATGAAATCAACGGTCCGGGGACTTCTGTGGTTTGTCATACTTTCCGTATCACTTGCCCTTCATGCCGCGGAGCCGGCGGCCGAAGCCGCGGGAAAAAAGTTCGCCGTGCTGGTGGGCGTCGACGATTACGTGGAATTTCCGCGCCTCCAGTACACCAAAAACGACACGGAATCGCTGCGAGACCAACTCTACGAGATCGGCTTCGAAAAGCAAAACGTCGTCACGCTCACCTGCGGCGGGGCGGCCAAGGATTTGCCGACCAAGAACAACATCGAGGCCGTCATCGGCGGCGTGCTGAATCTGGCACGCGAGGGCGACATCGTGGTGATCGCCATGAGCGGCCACGGAATCGAAATGGGCGGCGAACCGAGTTTCTGCCCGATGGATGCGAGGGAAGATCATTTATCGACGACGACCGTGCCCATCAAGACCGTGTTCGAGGCGCTGGAACGCAGCAAAGCGACGTACAAATTGATGATTGTCGACGCATGCCGAAACAATCCTTTCCGTTCAAAAAATCTGGGACACGGCGCCTCGGTGCTGCAAACGATACAAAATCCGCCCCAGGGCGTGATGCTGCTGCAAAGCTGTGCGCGGGATGAAAAAAGTTACGAGGATGACGAACTACGGCAGGGCGTGTTCACGCATTTTTTGGTCGAGGGGCTTCAAGGCAAGGCGGCGGACAAGGACGGGAAGGTCACGTTTTTCGGGCTGTTCAAATACGCTTCGGAAGAGACGCAACGCCGGACGCTGAACCAGTTCCGCAAAATTCAGCGACCGTACTTTCAGGGAGAAGGCGCGGATTTCGTGCTCGCGACGATCGAAATGCGGAAACCGACGAGGTTGCCGTTGCCGCTACCCGCCCTGGCGCCGTCGATTCCCGCCGGCCGGCGTGTGGACGTCTCAACGGCGTCACAATTGCGTTACGCCGTCGAAAATGCCAAAAGCGGCGACGTGATCGTCCTCGCGCCGGGAACGTACGGTTTGAACGGAATCTTCGAGACCGGTCATGACAAAGGCGTCGTTACGCTTTACGGCGACCCGGTCGCTCCGGCAAACGTGAAAATCCGGATCAGCGGCCCACGCGGCACCATCCGGGGTGATAAAGGAACCCACCTCGTGTTGATCGGCCTGGATGTTGCCAACGAGTGGCGAGGCGTTTATCCGGCCAATGATTCAAAGGTGGACATCCGGTTTTGTAACATTCATGATTGCGGAGATCACGGTATTTGTGCCTCCAGTGACCCCGGCTCCTTCACCGGCGTTGTCGTGGAGAACTGCGTGATTACCGGCAACAGTTACGGCATCTTTGCCGAAGGGTCGCTTGATGTTCGAAATTGTTCGATCAAAAACAACAGGGGCCACGGTATCAGCGACTATACCCGTGGATGCGCGATGACTGTGACGCACTGTGACATCTCGCGAAACGAGCAGGATGGTATCTTAATGAGTAAGGCCGACTCCTTTGCGACAGTGACCGATTGTGTGATCCGGTATAATCGACGAGGAATTTGGGCGTACAACGGGGCGGGAGGCGATTTCCGCGACAACACCTTGTCCGGTAATCGTGAAGACAATTGGTCCGTCCGCGAGGCCAGCTCCTTCAACTTCAAGCGCGTCGGTAACACGCCAAACAACTGAAAGGGACACTCGCTTACGCTTCGTGCCTTGGTATACCTCGTGCTCTGGTAGCGTGTTCCGACATGCGTTTTTTTGTCACCCCCTGTCGTTTTTCAGCATAAGACCGATAGAATTCACTTGTTCCGCCTTTGAACACGGATTTTCCACCTCAACCTTGTAGGAGATTTGTCATGAAAAAGTCGTTTTGCACTCTTTGGTTCACCACGTTGTTCGCGCTGGCCTTCGGAGCCGGCTCCTTGTTCGCCCGGGACACCGCGTCTTCCCAAGATGCCCCGTCTTCCCAGGATGTCGAGGCCCGGCGTGCCGCCTTTGCGCAGGGTTTCGAGCAACTGATGAAAAACACCGAAGAGGGACTTGCCAAGCCCGTCGTGAAAGAAGACTTGTCCAAAGGCGGAAGAGGCGCATTCGTCGAAAAATTCGCCATCGCCCCGGTCACCGTCCCCACGACGACGACCACCACCACAGCCTGTAATCTCGGCGTCAAGGTCTGGTTCTCGCTGGAAGACGGCACCTGCTTCAATCCGATTAAACGCAAGATGCGCGTGAAGGAAAAATTCTACGTCCATATCCAGTCGGCCGTCCCGGTTTATGTATCGCTCTTCCAGAATTACCCGGAATCCAGGCCCGAATCGAAACAGGTCTATCCTGACGCGAAGTATCCCGACACGCTCAAAGTGATCCAGGCCGGTGTCGCAACGAAGTTGCCGGTCGCGTTCGAAATGGACGACGACACCCGCGACGAAATCATGGCCATGGTCGTCGCCCGCGCCGACGCGCCGGAGATTCGGTCGACGCTCGCCACGCAAGCGACCACGACCGTAACCACTACCGACGCCACGACCGTCGTTACGGCCCAGGCGACCGCCTCAACGGTCGGGACGATGAAGTCGATCAACGACGATCTTGTCGGCAAAGGAATGGACGATCCGGCGAAGTTCGCGATTGCCGCGCCCGCCGTCACGACGACGACCACGGCGACGACCGTTCCGAACGACGTCGCGTTCTACATGCTCGGTGCCGGATACGTCGGCCAGTGGCAGTTGACGCTTAAAAAATAAACGAAAAGGGATCGGGTTCGATCTATACTGGAAGCCATTGAAATTTCACGAAGCCGACTTTCGAGAAGCC
>DOMV01000137.1 GCA_003509805.1 Planctomycetaceae bacterium | reverse complement strand
GGCGGCACGCAAATCAACGCCGTCCAGTTCGGCACTGGCGCCCGACCGGGCAGGAGTTTCCTGCATCGCCTTACCGAGATGAATTCCGGCCAATTCGTATTCGTCAACATCAGGGAGATACGCTGATCTCCGAGCGGTCGGGCGTGTGGTCGGGGACACGACCAAGAAGATACCGGAACTCGCCGGGCACAGTCGTAAAACCGGGATTGCCGTCCTCGTTGCGGAGCGGAACGTCGCGGATTTTCTTTCCTCCGGCATCCACGGCAATCACGTTCGTTACCGAAGGCGTCCCCAAAAGCGTCACCTCGACGGCAGGTTCGCCGGGGAGCGGGGTGAGCCGGTCGCGTTTATCCTCACAGTCGGCACAGTTTCTCCAGGATTCGTACAAAAACGCTCCCTTGGTTTTGATGAAAAACATGTCGGGCGCCTTCGAGGGCGGGAGCAGCCGTTCCTCCAGCCGGGCCTCGAACCCTTCATCCGGTTTTTCCTCCTCCATCGTGATTGAGACGACCTTGCCGCTTTCATCCCGGGCCACGTCGAGGAGCCCGAGGCGGTAACGGCGGTTGTCGTTGTCCGTTCCCAACAGGCGAGCACGCCCTCCGTCGCCTTTCGTGTCGTGCAAACCGGCGACCAGGCGGTATTTCCCGGCGGGCAGCTCGTCCGCAATCGTCGCGGGGTGCATTTTCGTCACGATTTCTCCGGTCCATTCGGTCGTCGGCTTCGGTTTTTCACAACCGAAATTTCCGACGATATCTTTTCGAGCTTCCCGTTGCTCCGCGTCGGCCGGAAGGAGGTGGATGAAAATCGCGTAATCGATCGCCGCCGCCTCCCGGGCATCCCAGAGAATATCGCACTGAAAACGGTTGCCCCCGAGATGGACGAACGATCCCGGTTTCACGCCCGGGCGAATCGGCAACAACCCCTCGACCGGGCGTGCGCGGCCGTTGACGTACAGTTGCAGCGGCGGGGCGTCCCCGATACCCGCCGGATAATGCCGCGCCAGGTTTCCCGCATACTCCTTGATTCCCCCTTCTTCGGAGCGGACGATTCCCGCGACATGCTCGGGACCGGTCGCGTAAAACCCGAACGGCGGCAAAACAGGCGGCAAAGTGGTCGGCAGATCGGTCGGCAAATCCGGGATCGGCGTGGATTTTTGGATTTCCAAGACATATTTCGAACAATCCCAATCGGTTTCGCCCCGGTTGACGAAAATCGTGGTTTGTCGTTTCCCGTCTCTCGATTTCCAGCGGACGATTTGACGATGGATATCGCCGTCGTCATATTCCACCGAGTCGATTTCGCAGTCGGCGATTTCACGGATCGTCGGTTGCAGGAGCCGGTATTTGCGGACGGCCCCGCGGATAGCGCTCCCGGAATCGACCATCGGGGGATGCCCGGTCAGGATTTCCGCCGTCAGATAATCGTCGCTCTCGATCCCGTGCAGGTCACGGCTCCGGCCGGTCTCGTAACGGCTGCCGTACCCGACCCCGTGGAGCGAAAACGTCGTGTGGTTGACCGCGTCGAACCACGGGACACGTTCCCAATCCGCGCAGGGAACGTTGATGCGGAATGCGCCCGGTTCGGTGCTCAGGAGCATGAACTGGCAATCGGAGCCGTCGAGATGGCCCGCCAGGAAATCCTGTCCCGCCTCACTGATCGTCGGGGCGTAAAATGCGGAACCGGCATTTCCCGGGTCGGCATTCCCGGGCTCGGAATGTTTCCGGCGCGGCCGGCTCACGGCGGTCAGGCGTTCCCGGATCGTGTCGAAGCACTGGTTCCAATGCTCCAGCGTTTCGGCGCGGCTGTGGAATCCTCCCTGGCGGTCGTGGAAATCGATCGGCGGCATCGAAGCGAAAACATCGACAAAATAACACGACAGCGGCAGGTCCGGCAGCATCAGGTCGAGATTTCGTTTCAAAAACGGCGCGAACCGGTCGGGCCGGAACTGGTAGCTCCGCGCGTCGATTCCCGTGTTGAGCCAGGCTTTTCGCGGCCGACCGTCCGGCTCGAACGAAATGGAGTCGAAACCGAATTCGTCGGCATCGGGGTAGAAATCGATGTAGTTGTCGTGCAATCCGTACAAGATACCGGCTTCATCGCATTTCCGAAGGGTTTCCCGCATTTCGTCGAGCGTCCCGAAACGTTCGTTCGGCGGCCAAATGTCGGGCAACCGGTTGTCGTATCCGTAGCGTTGCCAAACGTGATTGATGAAAAGCGAATCGGTAAGGCCGTACCGGATCGCGTTGTCGACGATCTCCGAATGCCGCCGCCAGGAGCCGCCCCAGATGTCGAAACAAAAACGGCCCGCCTTGATCGGAACCCCCGGCGCCGCCTTGAGCGGGTTGATCGCACGGTATCGGACGGCACAGTCGAACATCGTGTCTCCCGATGCCGTTCCCTCTTTTTCGATGCCCGGCAGGAGGGTCAGCGTCGTTCCCGGTCGCACATGGAGCGTCGCGATGTTGTCTTCCGGATCGACGACGAATTGCACCGGCGGCGTGGTCGTTGCCAGCAGAACGGCGACACCGTTCGGATATTCCATCCCGACGTGGGACGTGGAAAGCTCATGCCCGCCCGCCCGGACGGAAAACCGGCCGGGCCGGTCGACGCAATATCCATGACCGAAATAGACCCGTTCGACCGGTTGGCTCGCCCGACCGAGCCGGACATTCGAAATCCAGGTCGGTTCGGAACAATCGACCGAAAGCCGGACGGCCGGACCGTTCGCCTGGAGCGAATAGAAAAGCGTCGCTTTTTCGCCGGCGTGCGTGATTTCCTGCGCCCAGGAAAAAGAAGGGTCCGGAAGACCGGGAGCCTTTTTCCGGGTTGACTTGTCCCCGGATGCCGTCGATTTCGTTCCGTTTCTTTCCTGTGTTTCCCGCGTTTCCCGCGTCTCCTGGAGTTTTTTGGCCGGCTTGGGCGGTCCGTTCGTCGTATCGGCCATCTTGGGAATCCATTCTCCGGCGCCCAAGGTTGTCGGCCATGCGGCGACCGGGGCGTTTTTGACGGAAACGGAAACACCGTCGTAAACGATGAATTTCTCCGGCGATCCGACGGCGATTTTCCCGTCGACGAAACCGTAGTCGCCGAAAACGACGACGGCGCGGAGTCCGTCCTCCAACGGGAAAACATGAATTCGTTCGCCATCGCCGGTGTCAGTGCCGTTACCACTCCTCATCGCCTCGACGCATTGCCGGTGGAGAGCCTCCTGTCGCGCAGCATGTGCTTCCGGGTTCGCGAAGCCGGGTTTTTCGCCGACAAAAATCGTCGGGTCGCCCCAAAAGCACGAATCACATGTCGTATTGCGTTTCGGCCCCGGATCGCCGACCAAACGCAGCAGGATTTCCTTCCCGGCATAGGGCGTCAAATCGACTTCGAGCGGTTGCCAGGTCGTCGCGGCACAGTGCTTTTCAGCAAGGATGGTTTCTTTGTCCGATTCGACATCCGGTTCGACGAGGGCGACGCGGAAGGTGACACCGTCGCTCGGTGGTTCCGGGGCCTTCGTATCGCGGATGGCAACGTACGTCGAAAAGGAGATTTTCGACGTCGTCGCAGCCAATCGAATCCGGTATTCGGCGGCGACATCGCCCACCCCGTCTCGGTAAGCGGGGTGCATGTTCAGCGCTTGCCGTATCACCCCGCCGCAATGGACCGGTCCGCGACGCAGGCTTGCCGCCGAGGCTTGTTCCGAACCCTGCCAACCGACCGGCAGATAATGACGCGGTCCCGGATGCGGACCGATTTGTCCTGAGTGTCCGTTTTTCGACTCCTTTTTCAACTCCTTGTCCCAAGTCCATGCCGCCCGGTAGGTGTCCAGTTCGGCAAGGGCGAGGCCGGTACCGTCCGCGATACCGGTAATCGGCAGATTTTCGATTCTCTCGACCAACGTCCCAAGCGCCGGGTTGTCGGAAGGCCAATTCGGATTGGATGAGATCGTCGATTCAAAAGGTTGCACGACCGCCCCGGATCGGGCTCCCCCGTCCGTTTCCCATTCGAAATCCAGACGGATCGGATAATGAGCCGGAAAGGTTCCCGGTGTTCCGATCGCCTCGACCGTATCGCTTGTCGTACCTTTGGCGGGGACCGTGATTTCCCGGTGCAGCGTTTCCCGCGATGCCTGTTCCGCTTCGGTGAACTCGATCGTTTCGATCGTTTTGTAGCTCAATTTAAGCGCGATCGGGGAATCGCCGTCGTTTTTGAACGTGGTTTTGATCAGGAGCGGCGTGTCGAGTCGTTCCATGACCGCCGGTTTTTCGATTTCGACCGAGAGGGAACCGACCACGGCTTTATTGTACGTATAGGCCGCGAGCGGCCGTGCGGACAAACACAGTACGAATATGAACAAGACGTAGACGACAAAAGGGAATCTCATGGGCCACATAGCGGTATCGACTTCAAACGGTGTGAAAACGCGGATGAATGGACAATGGACAATTGATAACGAAGAGACGCAATTCAGCCGTCACGACAAGGAACTCGCCTGCCGCCCGAACGATCCGTGTAAATACTTATATTAACAAAAGTTGGGGACGATTGAGCGCGGCAGGCGGACTTGACCAAATGTCCGTTTTCATCGCGTTTCCAGTATCCATTTACTGGTTGGATTTGTCGAAAGCGCCGTCGAAGGCGATGTTGCTTGGCGCGAAATCGCATTTGCGAACGAAATCGCAGGCTTCCCTGGCACCATGTTTGCGGTCCATGCCGGAATCCTCCCATTCGACCGAAAGCGGGCCGGTGTAACCGATATCGTTCAATGCCCGGATGATTTCCTCGAAATTGACGGCTCCGTGTCCGAGCGAACGGAAATCCCAGCCGCGCCGGTAATCGCCGAAATTCAGGTGCGACGCGAGAATGCCGCTCGAACCATCGAGGGTCACGATCGCGTCTTTCATGTGGACGTGATAAATGCGGTCCTTGAATTTGTAGAGGAATTTGACCGGATCGACGCCCTGCCAGAGCAGGTGGGAGGGATCGAAGTTGAAACCGAACTCCTCGCGCCACTTGATTTCATCGAGTGCCCGCTCGGCCGAATAAAGGTCGAACGCGATTTCGGTCGGATGCACTTCGAGGGCGAACTTGACGCCGCATTCGCCGAAGACGTCCATGATCGGGTTCCATCGTTCGGCGAAAAGTTTGAAACCGTCGTCGATCCAGCTCTGCGGAACCGGCGGGAAGGAATAGAGATAGTACCAGATACTCGAACCGGTGAACCCGTTGACGACGCCGACGCCCATTTTCCGCGCAGCCCGGGCCGTGTTTTTGACGTATTCGGCGGCCCGTTTGTTGACACCGGCCGGATTGCCGTCGCCCCAGATGGCGTCGGTGACGACCGATTTGTGCCGTTCGTCGATCACGTCGCACACCGCCTGGCTGCGGATATGGTTGCTGATCGCCCAGCATTGGAGGCCGTACTTGGCGAGCTGTTCCTTCTTCTCCTCGCAATAATCGCTTTCCTTGATCGCCAGATCGACGTCGAAATGATCGCCCCAGCAGGCCAGTTCGAGTCCGTCGTATCCGAAGCCCTTCATCATCGGGGCCAATTCATCGAGTTTCAGGTCTGCCCATTGGCCGGTAAAAATCGTGACGGGTCGTCCCATGATTTCAATCTCCTTGTTTGGTTTTTCGGGATGGTTGGGGTTTTGGTCGGTTCGTAAACGAAATCGACGGTTTCACTGAAGGACGCCTCGGGAAATCACTTTTTTTGACTCGTCCGACAAATGCACGCATAGTCTGTAACGGCAAGCATCCGCAGTCACAGGCGGCGGCTCGTAAGCGGATTTTATACCGAAGGCAGTTGAAATTTCCCGAAGCCGATGCTTGGGAAGCCTGCCCGTCGAAACGACACTGCCGAAGGTAAGCAGGCGGATAGGACGGGCTGTGTTTACCAACAACTCAACCGGCTTCGGTACAGAGGTTCCCCAAAACGTCAATGGCGTCCAGTATAGCGGTTTTGTTGCACCGTTTGAACAGAGACGCCAAAAATTTTTTACCGGTTTTTTACCGATTCGTTGCGGGTTTTTACGGGAGAACGGAAAGGATTCCGCGATGTTTTCGTGTGGTTTTTGGAGAAACGATGTCTTTACAATAGTCTTTACGATGTCGAAATTCACCGTCGAAAACGGCTTTTGCCCCCTGTTGTCCGCACAATGATCCGTCCATGATCCGTACTCGTGTCTTGAAAACCGGAAAAATCGGGAAATTGGGCAAAAATTCATTTGCCTTTTCCCTTGCCGACGACTACAATGGGCTTGGTAACGAGGTGTAATCTGGACGGTATTCCTGAGTGCTCTATCCTTGGTCGCTATGGTTGTTTGTCGGCGTTTTATCGTTTCAACGGGCGCACATCGGATGTAATCATTATTATGGCGGGACTTTACATCAATACAGACCTTTCAAGTATGATTGCCAACCGGAATCTCCAGGCGACCGCCGCCCGATTGACGGAGACGACGAAGCAGTTGGCAACGGGTTACCGGATCAATTCGGCCAAAGACGATCCGGCCGGGCTGATCGCTTCCGAACAAATGCGAAGCGACATCGTCGCAATGAATCGGGCGGCTCGCAATACCGAGATGGCGGACATCACCCTGTCCGTCGCCGACGGCGCGATGGGCCAGATCAGTTCGCTCCTCACCGAAGCCCGCGGACTGGCGGTTGAGGCGGCCAACACGGGTGCGATGAGCCCTCAACAGATTCAGGCGAACCAGCAGCAGATGGATGCGATCCTGAACTCGATCGACCGGATCGCGAACACGACCCGGTTTCTCGGCAACAGGCTGATCGACGGTTCCCGGAGCGTTTCCAACGGCGGCGCGACCTACCAGATCGGTTCCGATGTCAACGCGCAGGGGCAGGTGAACGTCCCGATTGCCGGTATGAGCACGACGCACCTGGGAGGCGAACAGGGGTTGCTGTACCAGCTTCGAAGCGGCGGCGAGGCGTCGTTGGCAACGAATCCGGCGATGGCCGAGAGCATTCTCAAGTCCGCTCTTTCGCAGGTTTCGATGCAACGGGGAGCCGTCGGGGCGACCCGGAAATATACCTTCGACACCAATATCAAGGCGCTTGAGGAGAATATCGTCCAAACGACCGCGGCGGAAGGAATGATCCGGAATGTCGATTTCGCGATGGCGGCTTCGAACAGGGTCCGCGACCAGATACTGATGGGAGTCGGGGCCCGGGTCGCCTCGATCGCCAACCAGTCGCGGGCCGACATCGCCTCCCTGCTCGGATGATGCTCCCGGGTTTCCGCGCACCATTTTCGCTTGCGCTTCGATCGGACTTTTCGAAAACCGTCTCCCGCGCGCAGCGTGGTTACGGAACAGGTCTATACCGAAGTCGGTTGAGTCGCTGGCAAACACAGCCCGTTTATCCTCCGAGCAGTGTTACTTCCGATGGGCAGGCTCCTGAATCGTCGGCTTCGGGAAATTTCAATGGCTTTCAGTCTAATCGTCCATCAAACGCAAATCGTCGTTGTTGGAACGGTTCGGTTCCGGGATGTCGATCACGGTATTGGCGGTGTCATCCGTTTCGTTCCCGCCTGCGGGGTTTCCCACCCCGGGAAGGGACGAATCGGACGTCTTTTCGACGCATAACTCGACACGCAACTGGATTTCGCCGATGGAAAAAGTGTCGTCGACCTCCAAGGGTATCTTGCCTTCCACCATCTTCCCCTTGTAAACGGTTCCGTTAAGCGACCCGTGATCGGACAAAAATAATCGGCCCCCTTCTTCGACCAATTCACAATGCTTGCGGCTTACCGCCGGGTGCGAAATGGTCAATGCGAGATTTTTGCTGCGTCCGATCGTGCAAGGCGTTGATACGACACGTGTTGCGCGAAGTTCATCGTCGATGGAGATGTAGATTTTCAGTTGCATGATTCGACCCTGTAATCCCGGAATAAGGCGAAAAGACGCGAGCCGCCGAAACCACGGCCATCCCGTTCGCCCCGTAAAGCCACTTTCGGAAAACCGCACGATTGCCGACTCGAACTCCGCCCCCATACGGGGACAATCTACACCTTCACGATCGACCTGTCAACGGAAAAGGCCCGCCAAAACGATCCGGCTTCAAAAAAGGACCGGAACAACCTTTTTCTCATCTTTTTTTGAATCGGCCTCTCTTGCATTAAAATTAAAACGTCCTATAATGGCGTTTCGTCGGGTGCGGGGGTTTTTGCCACGGTTCTACCATGGTTTTTACCACACGGTGTTTTCACGGCGTTCATCCGAATTCCGCGGGCGTAGCTCAGTTGGTAGAGCACGACGTTGCCAACGTCGTTGTCGACGGTTCGAACCCGTTCGCCCGCTCTTTTGTCGGCAATCCAACCGGCTTCGGTATATACCGTAAACGGCATGAAACTGTTCCCGCGCACAGTCCCGCACATAACCGCCTGCCGCTCGAACGATCCGTTTATGTCATTATACAAACAGAAGTTAGAGTCGAGTGAGTGCGGCAGGCAGACTTGACCAAATGTCCATTTTCATCGCGTTTCCGGTATAACTCGGTCCAGTACTTCTTGTGGTCAGGGCGTTTTGGGAGCGGCTGCTCGGCAAAGCGGTCCGGCGCGGTGGTGCTGGTTTTTTCTTTCTTGACGACACGTTTTGGAGCGGAAACCGCGATTCGGGTGCCGGTCGTATCATTTCGAACCCTTTTACGTCGATTGATTTTATGTCTTCCACGGAACAAAACGCCAACACGAACGAACAGAACGATCATGCCGAACAGGTTGCGGAAGACACCGCTCCCGATTTGAAGATTTCGTCCGACATTCAAGAGGTAAGTGCTTGCGAACGACGTATTAAGGTTTCGATTGACCGTGCGGAAATCGACCGCTACTTCACGAACGAATTCGACGAGTTGGCCGAATCGGCATACGTCCCGGGCTTTCGTAGCGGGAAGGCTCCCAGGGCGCTTGTGGAAAAACGTTTTCGAAAAGAAGTCGCCGAGCGCGTGAAAAGTTCTCTCGTTCTCGACGCCCTCGGAAAAATCAACGACGACCCTTCCCTGACCCCGATCAGCGAGCCTGATCTCGATTATGCCACGCTCCTTCTTCCCGAGGAGGGGCCGTTCGTCTTCGAGTTCAGCCTTGAGGTGCGCCCGGAATTCGATCTGCCGGATTGGAAAGGCATTGCCATCGAGAAGCCGGTTCGTGAATTCGGCGCCGCCGACATCGACCAGGCGGTGGAACGTATCCTGGCCTCTTCGGGAAAATTGGAAAAAAAGGAAGGGCCCGCCGAATCGGGCGATTATATCACGACAACGATCACTTTTTCGCACGAGGGAAATACGCTTTCCTCCGCTAAAAACGAAACGATCCGTATTCGCTCGACCCTTTCGTTCCACGATGGTTCCATCCGGGAGTTCGACAAATTGATGGCCGGCGTGCTTCCGGGCGAAACGCGGCAAACGGAACTGGTTATCAGCGACGATACGGCCAATCCTGATCTTCGCGGCAAAACCGTTGCGGTCTCTTTCGAAGTATCGGAAGTGAACCGGATGGTCATGCCGGAATTGAACAAGGAATTGCTTGAACAATTGGGCGGGTTTGAAAACGTCGGTGATTTCCGTGACGCCGTCCTCGACATTCTCAAACGGCAATTGGAGCATGAGCAAAACCGCAGGGCGAGACGCCAGATTACCGAAAAACTGACCGTGGCCGCGAATTGGGATCTTCCGCAAGGATTGCTTAAGCGCCAATCTGAAAGGGAGTTGCGCCGCGTTATCCTGGAGCTGAAACGAAGCGGTTACCCGGATGAAGCGATCCAGACGCAGTTGAATATCCTGCGTCAAAACAGTGCCGCCTCCACGGCCCAAGCCCTCAAGGAGCATTTTATCCTGGAACGTATTGCCGAAGTCGAGCAAATCGAGGAAACCCAGCAGGATTATGATTTGGAGATCGCCCTGATTGCCTCGCAAAGCGGAATGACGCCGCGGCGTGTGCGGGCTCAACTGGAGAAACAGGGCGACATGGACATTTTGCGAAACCAGGTTATCGAGCGGAAAGTGCTGGCGCTGATTCTGGAAAACGCCAAGTTCACCGAAGTGCCGTTCGACTTCGAGGAAGCGCAGGACGAAGCCGTCGATTTGGCCGTTGGTGGTTCGGAGGCTGACATTGCCGAAGTCGACGAGGAGGACCTGAAGGCGGTGAATCGCGAACAAATTGAAAAACGGATGATTGATCCGAACGCGAGAAAATAATCGACGGCCCGACCACCTCTACCAAACACAGGGATGTCTCTTTCTTATACCGTAAACGGCCTGATAATCCTCCCGCGCACAGGCGCCTGCCGCTCGAACGATCCGTTTATGTCATTATACGAACAGCCGTTAGGGGTGGGTGAGTGCGGCAGGCAGACGTGACCAAAGTGTCCGTTTTCATCGCGTTTCCAGTATATCTTGGCGACCGACGCAACGTCGGTCGTTTTTTTTGTCGCCCGTTTTTTGTTGAAAACGAATATTTCGTGTTTTTTCCGCAAACCGGCCTTGACCTCGAAGCGGATTCTTCGGACAATGGACCGGCTCAATTTTCCCCACACTGGATTCCTGAATATCGATTATGAACATGAATATGCACGATTTCATCCGGCCGATCGCCGAACCGCAGGCAAACTACCGCGATTACCAGCGCCAACGAAGCATGACGCTCGGCGATCTACTCCTGGAAAACCGGATCATCTTCCTACAGGGCGTCATTTCAAACGAAACGGCGAACGAATTGGTCATGAAACTGCTTTATTTGCAGAGTGAAAACCGACGCAAAGATATTCATTTCTATATCAACTCTCCGGGCGGAAGCGTTACCGCGACCTTGGCCATTTACGATACGATGCAGATTTTAAGTTGCCCCGTCGCCACCTATTGCGTCGGTCTTGCCGCGAGCGGCGGTTCGATTCTCTTGGCCGGTGGAACCAAAGGGAAACGTTTCGCCCTGCCTCACGCGAAGGTCATGATGCACCAACCGTGGGGAAATGTCGGCGGCCAGGTTTCCGATATCGAAATCCAGGCGCAGCAAATCCTCAAGGATCGCGAAATGCTCAACGGCATCCTGTCGTTCCATACCGACAAACCCGTCGAGGAAATCGCCAAGGATACCGATCGCGACTTTTATCTCAGCGCGGAGGAAGCGAAAGCCTACGGGGTGGTCGACGACATCCTTCGAAAAACTGCGTTGGAAAACGACAAGGAAGAATGAAACAACGGTCGGAAGAGAACGTGGCATATTGGCGTAAGTCCTGATGAAAAACCGGCTTGCACCACGGATTCGTGTTTTTTCAAAACTTTTGGAGCCGAAATCATGAAAAAATGGACATTGTTCTCGTTTTGGGGCCTGCTGGTTCTGACCGCGTTGCTCGTCTCGCAAGTGGCCGTCTCGCAAGTGGCCGTCGCGCAATTTTCCGACCTAAAACCGACCGGCAAGTCGGCCCGCGAACCGGCGAAGACAACGCCGCGTCAACCCGCCAAGGTGGAACCTTGGAAAAAAACGACAACGAATAAACCTGCGAAAAAGTCTGTCAAAAAGGCGGATACTTGGAGAACGGCGCCCGCGCCGAAACGTATTGCCAGGGCCGTGTATTTTCCGGCGGACAAATTCCCGTTTGCCCAGTTTGTTTATCTCGCCTTGGCTGCCGCGCTGGACGGGAAAAGCGACCCGCAACAGGATCCGTCTTTCGGAGATGTGGACAGTGAAGTTGTGTTACAGTCCGCAATGTATGCCCAGCTTATGCCTCTCATCCGGCAGCTTTCGAATGACGTTTCGATCTCGACGATTTACCAGGGTAAAGATATTGACTCGCCCGAGGGTGCGTGGATTTTATTGTACGGCAAAAAGGAAAGCGTGACGGAAATCGCGAAAACGCTGGAAATCATCGCCCGGGGAACGCCGGAAAAGAAGGAAAATGCGGAATGACTTTGATGTTGTCGGAACGAATATCAAGCGACCCTGCGATATGTCATGGCAGGGCCTGCATTCAAGGAACACGGATCATGGTTTCGGCGATTTTGGATAACCTTGCTGAAGGCGTTGACGAAACCGCCATCCTCAAGAATTATCCGGTCCTGACGAAGGAGGACATACAGGCCGCGATGAGTTATGCCGCTGATTTGGCGAGCGAGCAAACCATACAGCTTACTGATCTGTGAATAAAATTTGAACGTAGCGGCGCCGAAGGAAGCCGCGCCGTATTTCAACCATACAGCACGCAGGGACGGCTCGACCAACGGGTCAAAATTTATTCGCGGGTCTATAATACAGGTGACCATGCGTTTCAAACTTGACGAAAATATCCCGGAATCCGCCAAAGAGGTATTGAATACTCTGGGACATGACGTTCATTCCGTAAACGATGAAAATTTGGGAGGTTCGGTAGATGAAGACATTGCAGAAGCATGTCGGCTTGAGCAGAGAATTTTGATAACCTCGGACTTGGATTTTGCTGATATTCGTCATTTTCCGCCACATAACCAACCGGGCTTGATCGTATTGAGGCCGGTGCGGCAATCCGAACCGCGCATTTTGGATTAGAATCAGGTAAACCAGCCACTATTCACGAAACAGATAATGCCTTTAATTCCTTACGTCATAGAAAAAAGCGGTCGCGAAGAGCGGGCGATGGACATTTACAGCCGGTTGCTCAAGGACCGGATCATTTTCCTTGGAACCGGGGTCAACGACGAGGTCGCCAACGCCGTCGTCGCGCAGCTCCTTTTCCTGCACAGCGACGATCCGACGGCCGACGTGCATTTGTACATCAACTCGCCGGGCGGTAGCGTCAGCGCGGGACTCGCGATTTACGACACGATGCAGTTCATCGGCTGCGATGTCGCGACCTATTGCATCGGTCAATGCGCCTCGATGGGGGCGGTCCTGCTCACGGCCGGGGCGAAAGGGAAACGGTTCGCGTTGCCGAACTCCCGGATCATGATCCACCAACCGCTGGGCGGCATGGAGGGAACCGCCGAGGAAATCATGATTCACGCGAAGGAATTCGCCCTCGTCAAGGAAAAAATCAACCGGATACTGCTCAAACATACGGGACACTCGATCGGGAAAATCGAGAAAGACACCGATCGCGACCGGTTCCTGTCGGCGACCGAAGCCTGCGAATACGGCCTCATCGACAACGTGATCGAAACGATGCAGACCAAACCGGCAAAGTGAGTTTTTCCGGTTCGTACGGATAATCAGGCGGTACGGCCGGAGAATTCGACCGTCCCGGATGGTATGTTTCAAAAATCATGTTGACCGCGCCTCGGGCGCGGGGAACGCTTTACTTGTCCACACGGACCGCAAGGATGCACCGTGATGAATTACAGGATCATTTTTCGTACACGGAACGCGAGCGAACTTTCCGCAAACCGATTCCCGGCAAGTCGTCCTCCGGCCGACCGCTCGTTTGACCTTCGCGCAGCGTTGTTTCTCGATGACACGCTCTCGAACCGCCGGCTTCGGAAAATTTCAGCCGCCTTCCGCATTTTGCTGATTGTTTCGACGTTCTGTTGCGCCGGATGTGTCAGCAAATACCAGTACGAGGTCGACCGTTCGCTCCTGATGCAGGAAAACCAGAAATTGGAGGACGCCCTGTATGTTACGCATGGGCAATTGGTCGACGCGGTTCGGGAAAACGATACGCTGCGCGAACAATTGAATTCCGGCGACTCGGGTACACAAAGCGTTCGTTCCCCGGCTTTTGGAGCGGGCCGTCGTCCGCGTTCTTTTGCGACGCCCGATGCGGCGCCGGATTTCGGTGACGATTACGCCCCGCCCGAGGTTGTGATTCCGGAGGGTAATGACGGCTCTTCCCAACCGCCGGATGGCATCCGCATTCCTCGGACGCCTTCAAGCGTCCTCCCGCCGTCGACACGAACCGTTCGGGCACCGTCGATGAACACCTCTTCAAACGGAACGCTTTCCACCGAACCGCCGTTGATCGGAAACGACCGGCCGGTCGCATCCCCCTCGATTCCGGAATGGAACCCGCGGCGGTAGCATCCCGCCGGAACCGAAGGAGAGAATGAATAAGGGAAAATTTCAGGGTACACGCGACTCGACCGTCGTAATACAGGATACGCTTGCGTCCCCCACACTGTTCACTATTCATTATTCATTCCACCCGCAACCTTTTCCGCCAATAGTTTTTCGATCAATTCCGGCGGAACCTCTTCACCGACCGCGACGTAGGCGATCGCGCCGGCCCGATCGACCACGATCAAGGTCGGAACGCCTTCGAGGCCGTAGTATTCGTCCAAGCCCGGCATTTTTTTGGCGATCGTCGCCTCGTCGGAGATCACCGTCCACGGCGTTTTGTTGGTTTTCATGAAGGCGAGAAGATTGTCCGTTTTATCGCGGACGCCGACACCGACGACTTCGAGTCCCCGTTCTTTGTTCTTTTCGTACAATTTGACCAACTCGGGATAAAGCGCGATACACGGCTGGCACCAACTTGCCCAGAAGTCGATCAGGACGACTTTGCCCCGATAAGCCTTCCAGTCGAATTCCTTGTCGTCGACGGTCATGCCCTGCAACACGATCGCCTTGCCGATGGCACGCCGGGCGGCACCTTCGAAAAATTTGCCCACTTCCCGCATCTCCGGCGTCGCGGATTCGAGGAAAAACCGCGTCATTTCTTTCCGAACCGATTCGCCGAACGCAGGGTCCTTCCGGGTTTCGGCGACCAGGTCGGCACATTCCATGAGCATGGTCGCGATTCCCGCGAAATCGGGAAACGGATTTTTCGTGAGAAACGCCTTCACCTCGTCTTTCAGCTTGATAATGTCTTCGACGGCGAGTTTTTCCGCTTCCCGTCTTTGAATCGCTTCGATCCGTTTGGCGAGCAGGACCGCATTTCCCTCGACGAGAAGGTCTTCATGGTTGCCGAGCTTTTCAAGCGTTTCAAGCAGAGCGATGAATTCCGCTTCTTTTTTCGGGTCTTCATCCATCGCGGCGGAAAGGGAAATCATCTTGAGTTGATACGCCTGCTCCATGACGGGCTCTTTCGCCTGCGAGGCGATGATCTTGTCGGCGACACGCCCCATCAAGGCGACGAATTTCGTCTGGAACGCCATCATCTCCTCCTGCGTACTGTCCGGAGTGAGGGTTGCCTTGATTCCTTTGTTTCGCGCTTCACTGAGAAATCGGAGCAATTCTTCGGGCGATTTACCTTCGGGGACCGTAAATATCTCCTCCAAGGTCGACTTATTCGCTCCGGGCTGATCGACGACCACGATCGGCGTTGCCGGGGCGGCGGTCGCTTCGGAGCCCGATTCCTGAGCGTTCGCCGTCGGTACGACCGGGAAAAGTGCGATCCAAAACAGGATCGGAAAACAGACGTTTTTCATGAAAAAAACCTTTCTTTGTGTTTATGCTGGAAACGCGACGAAAACGAACATGCGGTCAAGTCCGCCTGCCGCACTCACTCGTCCCTGACTTCTGTTTGTGTATACTGCCAAACAATTGAAATTTCCCGAACCGTCGGTTTCGGGAAATTTCAACCGCTTTCAGTACAAACAATTATTCTCCACCAGGACCTGATTTTCAATCATTTCCCGTTCGATTACCTGCATTTTCTTCCATTTTCCCCGGCGAAACCGCTGCCAGAAGACGGCGGCGAAAATGATCACCCAGCCGGCAAGGACACTCCAACACCAATAGAGCCCGAATCCCGCGAAATAAATTCCCGCGAAACTCAACACAGGCAACAGGGGAACGATCAAACAGGTGGTTATCATCACGAAGGTCGTATCGCCAGCCCCTTTGAGCGCGGAGGAGAAAATGATCGTCAGCGCGTCGAAAAACAGGTACAGGGCGACAAACCAAAGCAAATGAATCGTGAGCGGCCTGATCGCCTCGAATTCGACGGGATTTTCCGCGTAGATTTCGAACGCCTGGAGCAAAAAGCCGGGCGCCAAAAGGTAGATCATGCCGAAAAAGGCGGAGTAAACCACGGCCAGGACCAGGGCGGTAACCGTGGCCCTCTGCGCCAAATCGGGCTGTTTGTGTCCGATCCGGTTGCCGACCAGGGTTGTTACCGCGATTCCCGTTCCGACGATCGGTAAAAAGGTAAACATGTTGAGCGTGAAGGCGATCGAGGAAGCGTTGGCCGCCTGTTTGCCCAGACCGCTTCCCGCAAAAGATTCCGAACCGATGAGCAGCACGAAAATTGTGAACGCCGTCGCATCCGAAAAAACCTGGACGCCGCTGGCGAGACCGAAATAAAGCAGGCGGCCCAGGAGCGGAAAATCGAAACGACATCCCCGGAGGAAACCGAAACGGTCGCCCCGGCCGTTTTCCCATGCGACCAACCCCAAAAGTATCATCAAACGCACCCATTGGGAAAGCACGGTCGCAACGGCGGCTCCTTCGAGTCCCCAAGCGGGAAAACCCATGTGCCCGAAAATCATGCACCAATCGAGCCCGGCATTCAGGAAAACACAGACCAGGTTGACGTTCATGACGACGTGCATTTTACCGCGTCCGTAAAAAAACGACGCGACCGCTTCGGAGGCGATGGAAACCCCGGCGCTCCACAGGACGATTTTCAGGTAACTCCGTTCCATACCCGCAAGGAAGGGATCGTGCCCGAACATTTCGAACGCCAATCCGATCCACGGTTCAACGACGAAGTAAAACGGCATCAGCAGGAATGAAAAGAAAATCCCCTGCCATACGACCGGCCCGATACGTTCATGATGTCCGCAGCCGTTGTATTGGGCGACGAAGGTATTCGTGTAGGCCGCCGTCGCGTGCGGCAACGAGAGGAGCATCCAGAAGAAGAGGCCCGCCTGCATCGAGGCGGTCATCGCATCCTTGTGGAACCACATCAGGAACACCCGGTCGGTGAACGTCATGAGAGAGATGGAGCCGGCCGAAATGACCATCGGCACCGCGAGCCGCATCACCTCAAGGCCGCCGCAATCGCGTGTCCACCACTGTTTATGGAAAATCGTCAACATGTCTTTGATAAGGACGCCTCAAAAAATGGGCGTCACGAGCCGGGAACGGTGTTCCCGGAATATTATTTCGAACGGCTTTTTTGGGAAATTTGCAAAATGACGCTTTCCTTTTCGCTGCCCGGAATCGGGTAGGAAGCGAGCTTGCGAAGGGCAAGATTGCTCATTTTGCCGAAATGACGGGATTCGCCCCGTTCTTCAATCCACGAGGGACCTTTCATCATGAGGATGCGGTCGAACTTCTGCCAATGGGGGGCGAACCAATCCAACAATTTCGGCATTCTGGCAACGGCACGGACGACCAGCGTATTGAAACGGTGTACCTTGAGAAGGTCTTGGGCCTTCCCGTTCCAGACCGGGATGTCCAGCTTCATCCGCGTCAGGATGTCACCGACCGCGACGGCTTTTTTACCGGTCGAATCACAAAGTTCGACACGAAGATCGGGCCGGAGGATCGCCAGCAACACGCCGGGCACGCCGCCGCCGGTCCCGACGTCGAGAACATGTTCCCCTTTTTCCAGCAGTTCGGCCAAACGCATCGAATCGACCAGGTCCCGACCCACGAATTTTGCATAATCCGTGTGCCGCGTCAAATTCAGCTTGTCGTTCCACTCCCAAAGGAGGCGGCAATATTCGTGGATGCGGCGCACCTTGGTCCTGGAGAGTGTAATCTCGTTTTGTTCCAGCGCGTCAAGCAACGGGGCGTCGTCGTTCATCGAAATCGATTTCCTCTGTTAAGTTCGCTTGTTATACCGTCAACGGCATGATAATCCTCCCGCGCACAATCCCGCGTATAGCCGCCTGCCGCTCGAACGATCCGCTTATGTCATTATACAAACCGAAGTTAGAGTCGAGTGCGTGCGGCAGGCAGACTTGACCGAATGTCCGTTTTCATCGCATTTCCAGTATAAGTTCGCCCAAGAGCCCGGACTAACCGCCGGTAAGGAGCGCAGCGCATCGACGGAGAACGGATGCGATAAGGTTACATTGCCTTACCCCATCGAATCGTCGGGCTTTGTCGTCATTGTTCATTCGGGTCGACACGTTCCAGCGACCTACAGGAAAGAAACCCATCCTGGGATTATCGAAAAACAAGCTCCAGCCCAAAGTATAATCGTCATTCGTTCTTTGTCAACCGGCTTGGAACCCGGCCCATCCCGGCGTCCCGGCCTTGCCGGGGTTGCCGATTTGATATTGACCGGATTCCCTCGTTTTGCTACAGTCCGCCGGTATCAGGAGAGGCGGTTGCCCCAAGATTGATTTTCGGTATCTACGGGAAACGCGATAAGAACAGACATTCGGTCAAGTCTGCCTGCCGCACTCACTCACCCCAACTTTTGTTAATATACTGAAAAAAGTATTTACGCGGATCGTTCGAGCGGCAGGCGGCTATACGCGGGATTGTGCGAGGGAGGATTGTCATGCCGTTGACAGTATATTTCAGTACGTAACGTAAAAATGCGCGAACAACAGGACAACAGGAATATCACTCGCCGCACGGTGATGAACGGTCGCCGATGCGTGCCCGTCGTATTCCTGATCGCCGTCTTGTTGATCGCATTGCCGTTTTTCGCGATCGGCTGCGGAGCGGTTCCGACATTTTGGCCCAAAAACGCGGTTCCTGCCTCGCAAGGCGGTCGATCCCCGTTAAGGGATATCCGCTCCAACGCGAATGCGGCAGGCGTCGAGCTGTTCATCATCCGGGTCCCGTATGCGGAGCGCGCAGCCCTCCAATCCCTTTGGCGCGAAGCGGACGACCTGGCGTTTCCCGTCCTGCTGCGCCGCGACCTGCTCGACAATGGAATCCGCGTCGCCGTGCTCGGGGTGAACATGTCGCCCGCCCTGTCAAAACTACTCGGCCTCAAATCGCCGGAAAACGTCGAACTTGCGTCGCTCGATCCGAGCGGGATCGCGGTCGATCAGCGAATCACCGAACCGTTGAGCCGGCGGCAATCCATTCAACTTCAGCCCGGCATGAGGTCGCTGATCGCCCCTTATATGGATCGTTTGCCGGAAATCCCGATTTTCGAATCCGATCGGGGACGAATCTCCGGCCGTTCCTATCGCGACGCCCTTGGATACCTGGCCGTGACGGCGACGCCGCTCAACGACGGGCACGTCCATTTTCAATTGATCCCGGAACTGGAATTCGGCGACGTCCAGACGCAATTGCCGATCATCGGCGGCGCCATCGTTCCCACGGCCAGGAAACCGACCAAGGCGTTCGAAAACCTGACCGTTTCCGCACGATTGTTACCGGGGCAATGGCTGTTGATCGGCCCCGCTTCCGAGTTGCCGACCGGGATCGGCCGTTATTTTTTCACGCGCGCGATCGGCGACACGGAGCAGAAACTGGTCGCCATCCGGCTGGCGAGCACCCCGAAAGACGGGGTGTTCAACGGAAACGACCATGGGAACGAATCATGGACCGATCCGTGAAAGATCATTCTCCGGTCGATTTCAGGACGAAATCAATCGCGGCGTCGATCTCGTGCGGAAGGGACGGATAATGTCCCCGGCCTTCTCAATCATCACCTTGATGTGTCCGCCGGGTTTTTGATATCGATCCGCGAAAAAAATGTGAATGCGGCGGCAACGGAGGAAGCCTCGCGGCATTGCGACCATGCTTGACCGAATGCCCGTTGCCATCGTGTTTCCAGTATATCCAACGGGGCAAAATTGATGCGTGCGTCAATCATGATCGACCCTCAGCACAGTTTCGCCAAATCGCCGAACAAATCGACAAGGGAAAAATACGCCTTTTCGAACAGGGGTTTCATCCGGGCGTATTCCTTCTGTGTTTCCCGATTCGGTTCGACGATTTCCTCGATGCGGATGAAGCGGTCGATCGCTTCAAAATTTTTGAACAGCCCGACGCCGACGCCCCCGACGACGGCCGCTCCCATTGCGGTCGCCTCCTCAAGACAGTTCGGTTTCCGGATTTTCACGTCGTATATGTCGGCCATCATTTGAAGCCAGGTCGCCGATTTCGCCCCGCCGCCGATGACCGTCATCGCCTCGATCGGGACGTGATTCCTGAAAATCGAAACGATCACCCCCAGGTTGTACGTAATTCCTTCCATGACGCTGCGAACGACGTCGGCGCGTTTGGTCGTCAAGGACAAGCCGATGAATGCGCCCCGCGCGTCGGGGTTCCACCGGGGAGAACGTTCCCCGAGCAGGTAGGGCAAAAAGAGGAGGCCGCCGGCGCCGGGCCGACTGCTCTCGACCAGCGCATTCATCAACTCGTACACGTTTTTCCCGCTTCGTTTCGCTTCGGCGACTTCTTCCGTACAGATTTCCTCTTTGAGCCAATGGTATGCCGAACCGGCCGTTTGCACAGAACCGGACGGGTGCAGGTAGCCGGGGACGACGTGCGCCCAGTTCATCGTCCGCATTTTTTCATCGACGATCGGCTTCTCGACGGTCAGGGCGACCCAACTGCTCGAACCGAGGTAATTGTAGGCCGTACCGGGCTTGATACAACCGACGCCGAC
>DOMV01000493.1:11388-19595 GCA_003509805.1 Planctomycetaceae bacterium | reverse complement strand
GTATATTTTGGGGATGCCGTATTTCGGGGGCGTGAGCTTTTCCGTCAGTTCGCCGTCGTTTGTCAGCAGGAGCAAGCCCTCGCTGTGCTGGTCGAGCCGGCCGATCGTGAAAAGCCGACCGAATTCCGGGGGAACCAGATCGACGGCCCGGGTCCGACCCTGCCGGTCGCTGTTCGTACAAAGAACGCCTTTCGGCTTGAACAGGGCGACGTAAACCGGTTTGGAACGCCGCAGCATTTCACCGTCGACCTGGATTCGCTGTTTGAGCGGATCGACTTTGGTCCCGAGTGCGACGACTGTTTGTCGGTCGACTTCGACCCGGCCGGCGGTTATCAATTCCTCACAATGCCGTCGGCTCCCGAATCCGGCTGCGGCAAGAACCTTTTGCAAACGCTGCAACCCGTCGTCTTCCCCGGGTGTCGACGGGCATTTTGCCGTACGTTTTGTCGGGCGTTTCATCACCCGTTTTACCGTCTTTCGGGCTACCCGCTTTGCCGTTTTATTCGTTTTAACCGTTGCGATCGTTTTAACCGACTTCGCCGTATTATTTTGCGACGTATTTTTTCTCACTGCGCGCTTTCTCTCTGCTTGCTTTCCCGCCGTTCACGTTCTTAGTGCCGCCCCGCCGTGACGTCCGCCTCTTCCGCTCAAAGCGACCGTTGCGTTCACGCGGACATTTCAACGGCCTTCAGTATACTCTTTCCGCATCAACCTGCAAGCCCATGTCGAAGCTCTGTCAAAGCATTAAAGCATTGCCGAAACCGTGCTGAACCCCCTGCCGCGTCGCGGGTTATTGATCGTCGGTCCCGACCGTTCGGATCATTTTCAGGAACTGCTGCATTGATGGACAGCGCCGCTTCGGGTCCGCTTCAAGGCATGAATGAATCGCCTTGGCCATGATCGGGTGGATCTGGGGACGATATCGGGTGATCGGTTCCGGCGGTTGGTCATGGGTCATCGCCGCGTTGCCCGTATCGCCGCGCGGCCAGGGAAGCTCCCGGGTAAACATTTCATAAACCGTTACACCAAAAGCGAATATGTCGAGCGTCTCGTTGGTTGCACGCCGCCGGACAAGTTCCGGGGCCATGTAATTGGCCGTTCCGGTCCGGTTGCCCGGTTCCGTGTATGGAAATTTGTTCGGCACGGACAAACCGAAATCCGTCAATTTGAGCGCATCGAAATCGCCGGTGAAAATCAAGTTGCGCGGGCAAATGTCGCGGTGGATAAAGCCCTTGTCATGGACCTCCTGGAGGGCCTCGGCGACCTGCCGGATGAAAATGGTGCGAAACCCGTTGATCGGATCTTGCGGGAACATCAGTACGTTGTTCAGGCCCGTTCCCTCAAGATATTCCATGATAAGGTACTGGTCGCCGTCGGACGTGATCCCCTGTTCCAACGTTTTGACGATATACGGGTGGTCCTTGAACTGGACGGCGATCTCTCCCTCGCTCGGTTTCTTGAGACCCTTGAACCGGGACTCGATCGCCTCCAGTTTTTTCATGTCGAGTATCTTGAGAGCGACGATTTCTCCGGTTTGCTTGTCTTTTGCCTTGTAGACGCTGGACATGGTCCCGGCCATCGCCGCCTGGGAAAGTTCGTACTTCGCACGATAATCGAGTTTCGGCTTGCCGCCGAACAGCTTGGAGAGAAAGCTCATATACTGGAAACGCGGTGAAAACGGACATGTGGTCAAGTCTGCCTGCCGCACTCACTCGCCTTTAACATCTTTTCAGGCAAGCGCTTAAACGGCTCGTTCGAGCGGCGGGCGATTGTTCGCGGGAGGATTATCATGCCGTTCGAAGTATCAGTATACCGAAAACCTTTAAGACTTCCCAAAGCCAACGATTCGGGAGCCTGCCCTCGAAAAACAACACCGCTCGGAGAGTAAGCAGACGGTTAAGCGGGCTGTGTTTACCAACGACTCAACCGGCTTCGGTATGAACGGTAAATTCTTTGGTCCGGGCAATACCGATAGTCGCCAGTATAACCCGAGACACGCCGCAACACAAGCGGAAACACGGATGGGAACACACGCGAAATGACACACCGGAATGAATGCCGGAATCGGTCCGGCGCGGGGCGGAGATGTTTTTTCCGAACGATTTCAACAAGAAAGCGTCTATGTCATTTTCGTATCTTGAATTCTGAAAACGACGTGTTATACTTACGTCTTATGCTTGTAGCACGCCCGAGGGCGTCGCCGGTGACGAAAAAGCCGGCCAACAATTCAATAATGGTCTTCAGATAAAAAACGCAACGAGGGCGCGCCGGGCTTTTGGCGGCAATTCCACACAAGGCCCAAGTAAGCCCGGCCCATTACCGATCTGTGAATAAAATTTGAACGTGGCGGCGCCGAAGGAAGCCGCGCCGTAGTTCCACCATACGGCGCGCAGGGACGGCTCGACCGACGGGTCAAGATTCATTCGCGGATCTATGAGTTGCGAGACGCTCTTCTCACAACACCGCTTCACGTTCGGTTTTCAACCGGGAGACCGATACGTCCGATCAAATAATGTCCGAATACCGTCGTGATCCGCTGACCGGCCGCTGGGTAATCGTCGCCGAAGAACGTGCTGCGCGACCGCACCAGTTCGATATTGAAACGAACGCCGACGATTCCTATCGCGAACACTGCCCGTTTTGCGAAGGAAACGAATCGCTTACGCCCGGCGAAGTCGATGCGATCCGGCCCCCGGGTTCCCGCGCCGACGGTCCCGGCTGGGCGGTGCGCGTCGTTCCGAACCGTTATCCGGCGGTTCATCGCGATCCCCGTTTTCCCGACAACCACAGCTTTCAATCCCGGTACGGGAACGTCCTGGACGTCGATACCCCGCTCGCCATGTTCGAGAAACCGTTTTACCAGCCTCTTCCGGGGACGGGGGCGCACGAAGTCCTGGTCGACACGCCTCGCCACATCCTGTCCCTCACCGACATGAACGACGAGGAAGTCAAAAATGTTTTTCGCATGTACAAGCGAAGACTCTCGGCGATTTCCAAGGAGAAACGGTTCGCCCATGCGATGATTTTCAAGAATGTCGGCGCGGCTGCCGGAGCTTCGCTGCCTCATTCCCACAGCCAATTGCTCGCCATGCCGTTTTTACCGCCGCCGATCCAGCGCGAACTGCACCGGGCAATCGCCTTTCGCCGCGAAACGGACCTGTGCTACTGGTGCGAACACCTGAAACACGAATTGAAAAACAAACTGCGCATCGTCGACGAGAGCGATCATTTCGTCGTTCTTTGCCCTTACGTAAGCCGTTTTCCCGGCGAGGTCGCCGTTTTTCCCAAACGGCATGTCTCCCATTATGAGACGCTCCAGCAACACCATACCGATGAACTGGGAAAGTTGGTGCGCCACACCATAACACTGCTCGAAAAACTGGCCGTCTGGATCAAGGGACGGCTCGCCTACAATATCGTGCTTAAATCGGGCCCTTTCGTTTACAACGGTCCGCTCGACCAACGCGACATGCTGGATACGGCCGTCTGGCTCCAAAAACTCGACTATTCCTTTGAAAAAGTGTATCACTTTCACGTTTCAATCCTGCCTTCGCTCGCAAAAGCCGCCGGCTTCGAATGGGGATGCGGATTGCATATCAACCCGATCTCGCCGGAGACCGCGGCCCAACGTTTGCGCGATGCGGCACAATCCGTTTGACACCGTGCGCCGTTTGACACCGTGCGCCGTTTGACACCGTGCGCCGTTTGACACCGTGCGCCGTTTGATACCGCGAGTCGTTTGATACCGAAATGCGGTGAAATACGGTGGAGTTCTTCCCGGGGCCGTCTTGCGGGAAGCCCCCAACAATACACTGTCCGGAGGGACGCATCATGATTTTCCGCATGGATCAATTTTTGTCGAGTCTTTCAAAAGGGTTGGACGCCGTCGAAGACGAGGTGTTCGGGGCGACCACCAACCACGGCAAACGTCTCGCGGTCCTGTGCCTGGCCATGGGACGCCGCCTCGACTGGAGCGGGGACGACCTGATCGGCGTCGCGGCCTGTTCGTTGTTGCACGATATTGCGCTGCCCCGGTATTTTCACGCGATCGTGAAAGAAGGACTGCACGGCGAGGGTTTCCGGTCGCATTGCATCCGGGGCGAGGAAGACGTGGCAAACCTTCCTTTTCCCGGGGATGTCGCCGGGCTCATCAAGTATCATCACGAGTACGCCGATCGGTCGGGACCTTTTCACATGGATGCCAACGACGTTCCACAGGGGGCGCAATGGATCGCGATGGTGGACAACCTGGACGAGCACCATGACTTTCGGGGACCGTCGAAACCGGCGATTGCGGAAATTCGAATGTACATCAAGGGCAAGGGCGGCGTTTTTTACACGGCCCCGGCGACGGATGCGCTGTTGACGGTCCTGGACGAAGCGCTGTTGTCTTCGCTGGAGGATGAACGCATCGACGAGACCTTCGTCCGCATGATGCCCCCCTGGACCGTGGAGAAAGAACCGTCGGAACTGATGCACATCGCGGAAATCGTCGCCGCCGTCACCGACTGCAAATCGCAATTCACGGCGAAGCATTCGATCCAGATTGCCAACCGGGCGTTTTGGATGGCGCGCTTTTACGGATATGACCGTGAAACCTGTGCCACGGTCTATCTGGCCGCCGCGTTTCACGACATCGGAAAACTGCTGACGCCGACCAACGTTCTCGAAAAAGCGGGCAAACTGACCGAGGAGGAGTATCGCGTCATCACGGACCATGTCCGTTGGAGTTATCGGCTTCTCAAGGATGTGGAGGGGTTCGAAACGATCTGCCGCTGGGCGACGACGCACCACAGGAAACTGGACGGCACGGGCTATCCCGAATTGCCGCCCGATTATTTGAAACTGGATTTTTTCAGCCGGATGATGGCCTGCATCGACGTTTACCAGGCGGTGCGCGAGACCCGGCCCTACCATGCGGGACGGACACACCGGGAAACGATGGATATCATGTGGGAAATGGTCGGCCGGGGCGAGATCGACCGGGACATCACGCACGACATGGACACGGAAATGGCCCGCTTTGAATCGGGAGACGGCGACGTGCCGGCCCCGCAGACGTACGCGTTTTCGATTTGACGCCGTTGGTCTACGCTTTCAACATCGCGTTCCGTGTGTGGAATGCCGCGAACGGATAGGAACCATGCAACTGATCCCCACCGAAAACGAAGCGATTTCCCATCTCGTCAGCGATGTTTGTCCGCCGATTCCCGTGATCGGGACCGAGGCGATTCGCGAAACGTTCGACGCGAAAACCTTGCAGCAGACGCTCAACTCCCGGAGCGGGCCGGGCGTGACGGATGTGATCCTGAATCCCGACGCCCACTACGGTTACGGGGCTCCCATCGGTTGCGTCATGGTGTCGCCGACGCATGTTTATCCCGGTCCGGTCGGCGTGGACGTCAAGTGTTCCATGTCGTTGCTGCAATTCGATCTGCCCGCCGGGGAAATTCTCGACCGACGTGTGCGTCGCGCCTTGATCGACGCCGTCTGCGACCGCACGCCCACCGGTCCCGGTGCCGGGCAGCGTAGTGTTCGGAAAGGCCGGAAATTTCCGAAGGATTTGCCGCGGCGGGCGGTGATCGAGGGCGCTTCGGAATCGGTTTGCGGGCAGTTCGGCATCCCGTTCGAATGGACGGAGCGCTGCGAGGATTCGGTCCATTACGGGCACGATAAAACGACCGAAGCCCTCGAAAAACGCCTCGAAACGATTCTCAAGGAAAAGTACCTGCGTCATTTCGACGAGAAAATGACGCAGCTCGGTTCCTACGGCGGAGGCAACCATTTCGGCGAATGCGAAATCGTCTCGGTCGGGGAGACGGAAAAAGCGAAAACCCGTGCCGAGGCGTTCGGATTGAAAAACGGGCATGTCGCGTTTCTGTCGCACTGTGGTTCGCGCGGCTTCGGCAATATTCTGGCGACGGAGCAGTTCAAAATATTGCAACGAAAATTCAGGCAGGGAGGCACGCCCTATCCGGGCGGCGACCGCGAGTTGGTTTATGCTCCCGTCGGTTCCCATGAGGCGAACGATTACCTCGACGACATGGCTCTCGGCGCGAACTTTGCCACGGTCAATCACCTCCTTATCAATACCCTTGTTTTTGAAGCGTTCCGGGAAGTGTTTCCCGGCCTGAAAGCGAATTTCGTGTACCTGATCAGCCACAACATCGTGCGACGCGAAAATTGGAACAACCATTCCGTGATGGTTCACCGAAAAGGGGCGACCCGGGCGTTTCCGGCGGGACACCACGCCCTGAAAGGGACGCCTTTCGAAACGACGGGCCACCCGATCCTCCTCCCGGGCAATCCGCGCGGCGGCAGCGCGGTCATGGTCGGCGAACCCGGCGCGACGCTTTCGGCGTACAGCATCAATCACGGGGCGGGCCGGGTTCTCGGACGAAAAAACGCCTTCCGGACTCTCGATCAACAGGCGGTCGACCGTGAAATGGACGACGACGACATTTTGACCAACTGCCGGCGTTATCCGCTCGACGAAGCCCCGGCGGCGTATAAAAATTTCGACGAAGTGCTTCGAAGCGTCAAACTGGCGGGACTTGCGAGCGAAGTCGCCCGATTGAAAGCGGTCTTCGTAATCAAAGACGGCGACAAGGCCGACGACTGAGGGGGGGCAATTCAATAATGATCCACATCGACGGCTCCCGAGGCGAGGGGGGCGGACAGGTTTTGCGGTCTTCGTTGGCCTTGTCGTTGGTGACGGGCAAACCGTTTACGATCGAAAATATCCGGGCCAAACGAAAGAAACCGGGCTTGATGCGGCAACATTTGACGGCCGTGGAGGCCGCGGCAAAGGTCGGTCGTTGCCATGTCGACGCAAAGGTCGGCACGATGAAATTGACATTCGAACCGGAAGGGATCAAAGCCGGAAACCACGTTTTTTCCGTCGGCACGGCAGGCAGCGCGACGTTGGTTTTCCAGACCGTGCTTCCCGCCCTGATGTTGGCAAAGGAACCATCGACACTGAAATTGCAGGGCGGAACGCATAATCCGATGGCCCCGCCGTTTGATTTTCTGGACAAGGTTTTCCTGCCACTGGTCAATCGACTCGGTCCGAAAATCGAAGCGAAGCTGATGCGGTACGGTTTTTATCCGGCCGGCGGCGGCGAATTTCATGTCGCGATCGAACCGGTGAAAAAACTCGGCAATTTGACTTTGCTTGAGCGGGGGTTCATGGCGTCGCTTTCCGCGCGCATTTTACTTTCGAAGATTCCGTTACATGTCGCGCAACGGGAACGAGGCGATTTGGTTACGAAAACAGTCCTGAGAGGCGGGAATGTCGTCGTGGAAAATATCGATCATTCTCCCGGGCCGGGCAACGCCGTGATGCTTTTATTGGAATCGGAGCACGTCACGGAACTTTTTACCGGATTCGGGGAAATCGGCCTGCGGGCGGAAAAGGTCGCCGGCAAGGCCATTGAAAAGTACCGGGATTATGTCAAACGAGACGTTCCCGTGGGTGAGTTTCTCGCGGACCAGTTGATGCTCCCGCTCGGCATCGCAGCCTGGCAAGGGGCGGGAACATCGGAGTTTTTAACCGTGCCGTTATCGGGACATTCGACGACGCACATCGATATTTTGAAGCAATTCCTGGAGATTGAAATACAAACCGAGAATCTCGGCCGAGGTCGGACGTTGGTGCGAATCGGTTATACTGAAGGCGGTTGAAATTTCCCGAAGCCGATTCCCGGGAAGCCTGCCCGTCGAAACGACACTGCCGAAGGTAAGCAGGCAAATAGGACGGGCTGTGTTTACCAACGACTCAACCGGCTTCGGTATGAAGACATGATCGGTCTCCATGCCGAAAAACGGAGCATGGATTTCGTGCGCGAAAACACCGAAAACACGCGGCCCTTGATCCCGGAGCCGCCCCTTCGAAAAACAACATGGCCCTCCGGACGGTCGCGAACTTTGGCGATACTGCAAAACATAGGGAGCCGTTTGGCAGTTCGCCTTGGACCCGGCAGTTCGCCTCGGACCCGGCAGTTCGCCTTGTACCCGGCTTCAGGAAAAGTCGCCGTGTTGCAATGATTTCCGGTATCGCCGGATAGCCGTACGGGAGAGCCTTGCGTTTTCCCGACGTTCTTCGAAGGCGTGCGCATTTGCGATAAACGGAAATTTCGTGAAAATGGCGTTTTCTTCCATCTTTTTATCCCGCTCGGACGTAATAGTATACTGAAGGCGGTTGAAAT
>DOMV01000493.1:0-11324 GCA_003509805.1 Planctomycetaceae bacterium | reverse complement strand
TGCGGCAGGCAGACGTGACCAAAATGTCCGTTTTCATCGCGTTTCCAGTATAAATTCCAGATACTTTTTGACTTTGTTCCTTTTTCGGGCTAAGATAGGAGGCCCAAGAGCCAACACGCTTTCGAGACCGTCGTTTTTTCCCGTTCTCATCCTGGACTACGGCAGCGTTCACGCGGTGTTCGTCCTGCGAATGCGAGGAATGCCGTGAACGGGGGCGATTTCGTCGAAAGAAAAAACAAGAATTGCCGCAAGGATGCGATGACCGTTCCGGCCGCCATGAGGTGTGGTTTTACCGCGTAATTTTACCGGGCAAACGCCGCTTCGCCAATTTAATCGCATCTTTTTATATGTCAGGCGATTTTATGTTCACGCAGCGCTCAACCCTCTTCCGGTTTTCGGGCATCCTGCCGTTGGTGCTCTGTGTCATCCTGATCGGAAGGGACGACATTCTTTCAGGCCGAGCCGTTGCCCAAACGGAAGTCCGTTTTGTTCCGCCGACGATCCCTTCAATGCGGCATCTTCCCGGCGACCACGCTCCCGAAGGACAGACGTTGCGTTTTTACAAGCCGGTTGCCAAGGTCGCCGAATCTCCCGATTTGCCGGCAACCGTCCCCGCCGCTTCGGACTCCGCTGTTTTGGACGCCGCCGCTTCAGACTCCGCTGTTGCGAAAGGCCGATCCGATATTCGGGAATTGCTGATTGAAACGGTTCTTCCGTCGCCGCCGACGAGCCCGGCATCGATCGTTTCATCGCCGACGACGGCTTTTCCTGTATCCGTCCTTTCGACTTCGCAAGAAGCGAAGCCCCAATTGGAATTCGTGCTTCCGCGGGCAAACGGCCCGAGTCCGGCACGAACGGTTGCGCAACCGGAATCGACGGAAATTATTTCGGGTCAATCCGACGACCGATCCCGTGTTCACCGGACGGAGCGTGCGGCGGAGCAAACGGTGCGCCCCGCGAGTCCCCGTGCGTCTGTTCCCGAAGCCGAGCCGCTTGTTTCTCCGCAGGATCAGGCGAGGATTGACGCAATCGTGTCCGGGGCTCTCCCGATGGAAAAAGAGGGCCGCTGGTTCGAACTGCTTACTTATTACGAGTCGGCGCTGAAAACGTATCGTAACAATCCGACTCTCCAGCAAAAATACCGGATGGCCCGGCGCCATTACGATATTGTCCGGCGGTATTACGATACCAGTTTCCTGAATCATCTTCTTGCCGCGGGAGTGGCCGACAACTTGGTGCTTTTCGATGAAGTGATCGCGAAAATCCAGACGAACCATATCGACGCCCCCAAATGGGGAGAGTTGTTCCACTTCGGACTGCAGGATTTCGAGGTCGCGCTCGGGGAACGGATTTTTCTCAAGCAGAACAATATCGAGCACCAGGCGTCCCGTATTCCGGCATTCCAAAAACAAATGCATGCCATGATCGATACGTGGCAGATCGGCAGCCGGGACGAGATGAAAAACGCGGTCCTTCATGTCACGCAGCTTGCCCAGAAGGAACTCGGACTCAATCCCTCGGCCGTTCTTTTGGAATTTCTCTGCGGGGTGACCAACTCGCTCGACCCGCATACCGCTTTCCTGACGAAGAATCAATTGAACGACACCTACTCGACGATCAACGGCGATTTCGTCGGTCTCGGTGTTGAATTGAAGTCGGACAGGCAGTCGTTGATTATTTTCCGGGTGATCGGCGGCAGCCCGGCCCAGGAAGCGGGCCTCAAGGGCGGTGACCGGATTCTTTCCGTCGACGGCCAGACGACGCAGGGGCTCGACACGGACCGGGCAGCGGATTTATTACAGGGCGAAATCGGGACGACGGCCCGGTTGTACGTGCAATCGGCGACCTCCCAACCGCGGATGGTCGATGTCCCGCGGCGGCGCATCAAGGTCCCGAGCGTCGAGGATATCAAGATGCTCAACGATTACCTGGGCTATTTGAAATTGAATTGTTTCCAATCGACGACGACCGCGGAAATGCGGGAAGCGCTCTGGAATCTTCACGGTCAGGGGATGCGCTGCGTCGTCGTCGACCTGCGGCACAACCCCGGCGGTTTGCTTCCCGTCTCGGTCGAAGTGGCGAACCTGTTCATCGAGAAAGGCGTGATCGTTTCGACCCGTGTTCATCCGCAAGACCCGGGAACGCCGTACATGGCGACGCAGAGCGGTACGTGGCCCGTCCCGTTGATCGTCCTGATCGACGAGGAAAGCGCCAGCGCTTCCGAGATTTTCGCCGGAGCGATCCGGGATCACGGGCGCGGCGTCATCGTCGGCAAACGCAGCTACGGCAAGGGAACGGTCCAAATGGTGCATCGCCTGTTCGGTGCCAGCAAAACCGGCGAGATCGCCGGCCTGCGGCTCACCGTGGAAAAATTTTATTCCCCGGGCGGAATTTCGTGCAGCGGTATCGGCGTCAGTCCGGACGTCGAAATCGATTCCCGGGCGGTTGCCTCGGGAGCGGTACCGAACGCCCCGCCGAACGCCTCCGCAATGAACGGGGAACCTCGGCAACATATAGCTGCGCGACCGGTCGACGGTCGGATTTCCGCCCCCGCGCCGATCGCACTCGCCCCTTCCAGTGCGCCGAACGATCCGTGTATCGTGAAAGCGGTCGAAACCGCCCGGCGGATGATGTCCACCGCGGCGGCTGCCCCTTCGCGCAATTGATTCTCGCGGTATTCTTGATCGATTCGTTTTGAGAGTTGTTCCAAAACTCCAATTTGGCGGATTTGCGCGGTTTGGCTCGCTTGCGTCCCCCGTTATCCATNNTTGTCAATTATCAATTGTCAATCCAACAAACTCTTGGGGCTTGTGTCCCGGCTCGCACGGAAATATAATGACGAGCGTCGTGATACTCGTGTCGTTTCTTCCTCGTCGCCCAAAGACGTCGCCCAAAGGAGTCGCCATGTATTGTCTCTCGAAACGGTATTGCCCGCGGATGATCGCCTGTTTTTACTGCGTGGCTGTTTGGGGACTGCTTTGTTCGCCTCCCGCTTGGGCCCAGAAAAAACCGACAGAAACGGAACGGGAATCGCTCAAATTGCCCCGGGAGCTTCGCGGCGAAAGTTGGCGTTTGCCGCCCGTCGGCGGACCGATGGGGAAATTGCCGGGCATTACGCAGGACGGCGTCCAGTTGGCCGCCTCGTTTTACCCGGGAAACGTCGACAAGGAGACCGTTCCCGTCGTTCTGATGCACGGGGCCGGGGGAAATCGCGACGATTTCAAACCGTTGATTACCTCGCTCTCGTCCCGGGGAACGGCCGTCTTCGCCGTCGATTTTCGGGGACACGGCCAAAGCAACAGGCAATACCGATACGACGAACAGGCACTCCGCCAATTGCAGGGCGGATCGGGAGCGGCGGGNNCCCCAAAGGCCCCACGCCGGTTCCTCCGCAGGTCTCGCCCACGCCGAAACTGGAAGAGCTCGCTTTCGAGGATCTCCAGCCGCGCGATTACGCCGCGATGGTCAACGATTTGACCTTGGTCAAAAAATACCTGGACGTTCAGAACGACCGGGGCTTTCTCAACTTAAACCGACTTGTGCTGCTCGGTGTCGATACCGGGGCCTCGTTGGCGGGTTATTGGGCGATGCAGGATTGGGAAAAAGGAGCGTCGCGGCAAACGAAAATGCTGATCCTAGTTTCCCCAAACACGTTGAGCGTCGATCACGACATGGGCAAGTATTTCGAAAAGGCGGGCAAGGCGTTCAAGGAAAACGTCCATGTATTGATTATCGTTCCGACCCTCGATTCGACGGCCGGCATGAATGCGACGAAAATCAAGTCGGCCCTGATGTCCGAAAAGGAATTGGCGAACGACCCGCCCGGTTTCGCCTCCCGTGTCCCGATCGTCCGCATCGACACGGATAAAAGCGGCGCCGAACTCTTGTCGACCGCCGAACTTGGAGTCTGTAAAACGATCGAGGATTTCATCGCGGACCGTTTCGAGCAGTACAAACCTTCGGATTACCAGTGGACGCGGGGAAAATGAGCGGCGCGGCCGACCATGTCCCTTGCGGTGCCGGACGCCCGGTTTGATACCGAAGCCGCTCCCGTTTTCCGTTTGATCCGCCGCCCACCGCCCCCCCGAAAAACAACAGGGTCTTTCGGACGGCCCTTTGGACGGCCTTGTATCGAAGGGACTTCCCGGAAGTCGGTTGCGGGAAATTTTCTTCCGTGTTCAGTCTACCGTCATTGTCAAAACCGTATCGTTTCCATTGATCGAATGAATATTCTCGTCGTCGGCGGAGGTGGTCGTGAGCATGCCCTCGCTTGGAAAATCGCTCGTTCCCCCAAGGTTAAACAAGTTTTCATCGCCCCCGGAAACGCGGGAACCGCGACGGAAACCGGGCTCGTTCCCATTCAAAACGTACCGATCAACGAGCTTGATTTTGCCGGCTTGATCAAATTCGCGAAGGCGAACGCCGTCGATATGACCGTCGTCGGCCCGGAAATTCCCCTTTGCGCGGGAATCGTCGATGCGTTTGAATCGGAAACGTTACGGATTTTCGGCCCGAATAAAAAAGCCGCCCGGCTTGAAGGGAGCAAGATATTTTGCAAGGAAGTTCTACGAAAAGGAAATGTGCCGACGGTAACGGCCCGCTCCTTCGGCAACGCAAAGGATGCGATCGCCTACCTTGAAACGGGGCCTGAAATTCCTTTTGTCGTCAAGGCGGACGGACTTGCAGCCGGCAAAGGGGTGATCGTCTGCTCCTGCCGGTCGGAAGCGGTCGACGCGGTCCGGCGGATCGCCGAAAGCCGCGAATTCGGCGAAGCGGGAAATCAACTCCTGATCGAAGAACGACTCGACGGCCGTGAAGCGAGTGTCTTGGCGATTACCGACGGCCGAACGATACTGACGCTTCCGCCGGCCCAGGATCACAAGGCGGCCCACGATGGCGGCATCGGTCCAAATACGGGCGGCATGGGCGCTTATTGTCCGGCGCCGCTGGTCGACGCCGAAAAACTTCATTGGATCGAAGAGAAAGTGCTTGTTCCGACCGTCCACGCGCTCGACCGGCTCGACGTTCCGTTCAAGGGAATCCTGTACGCCGGATTGATGCTGACCAGGCAGGGACCGCGAGTCCTTGAGTATAATGCCCGGTTCGGCGACCCGGAATGCCAACCCCTGCTCATGCGGCTGAAAACCGATCTGGTCGATATTTTCGAGGCGACCATCGATGGAAAACTCGACCGGCTTCCACCGCTCGAATGGGATCCGCGACCTGCCGTATGTGTCGTGATGGCCAGCCAAGGATATCCGGGCAAGCCCGAGACGGGGTTTCCGATCCGCGGTCTCGACGAAGCGGCCAAACTCCCGGACGTCAAGGTTTTTCACGCGGGAACGGCTTTCAACGAAGCGCGTGAAATCATCAACTCCGGCGGTCGCGTATTGGGGGTGACCGGTTTGGGGGAAACGATTCCGGAAGCCAAACGTGCCGCCTATTCCGGCGTCAAGTGCATTCGCTGGGACGGTGCCTGGTGCCGGAAGGATATCTCGGACCGGGCGTAAAAACAAAACCGGCCGCGAAGATCAACCGGCGGCACGATGTTGACGACCATTCGTCATCGTGTCGACTCCGCGATATTGCATCAGGTAGGCGTCCTCGTGCATTTCTGCGTAAAATTCACGTAAAACAGACGTTGCGCGGAAACCTTGTTCCCGGAAAAAAAGCTGGGCCGCCAAGTTGGTTTCACGAACCTCCAAGGAAATCCTGTTGCGGCGCTGCGTGGTCAGTTTGCCGATCAGCTTTGCGACCATTTGCGAGGCGACTCCGCGTCGCCGGAATTCGACCGTCGTCGCGATGTTCAAAAGACGAATCCGGTTTTTCGGGACTTCGTAAATCATGAAACCGACGACCTTTCCTTCATACTCGGCCACCATTCCGATGCAGTTGCGCTGCCGCAGGCACTGCATGAAATCCTCCTCCTTCCAGGGAAATTCGAAACAATTCTGTTCGATAGCGGTCACGTCCCGGATATCGCGCCGTACCATCCAGCGAACCAACACTTTAATACGGGATTGCGCGGGATTGATATCGGCGTCTTGGGGAAACTTGAGAATGACGGGGTCTTCCATGATTTGTCGGGCCATAACCGTTTTCATTTCCTGGTGAGTTGAACGAATGTTGTATGCCGAAGCCGGCTCCGTCGCCGGTGGACACCGCCCATCCTACCGCATGGTTCTCTTTCAGGCAGTGCTGTCTCCGACGGGCAGGCTCCCGCATTGTCGGTTTCGGGAAATTTCAGCCGCTTTCAGTATGCTGGTCTGCGCGAAAAAACTCCTTGTGGCCGATTGGTATTGCGTTGATCCCGGCCACCTCGGCGCACTCGTCGAGAGGGGAAGAGTAGCAAAGTTTTCCGATCGTTCCAAGATGAAAAAATAAAAAAAGGTCGTGCTTCTCAAGAAACACGACCTCCATCCGACGTATTATACCGAAGCCTGCTAAGTTTTCCGCTCAACCGCCTGTTTACTCTCCGAGAAAACAGGCTGCGCGAAAGTCGGCTTCAGGAAATTTCAAAGGTTTTCAGTATAAAATCGGCCGAAAAACGACCCATATCGTCCAAAGCCCCTTTAATCCCAAATGATTGAAACGCAAACAACGTGGAAACGACCAAACCCGGCACAGTACAGGAAACACGATAAAAATTTCCTGAAGCTGGTCGCAAGCCGCACAACCGGATACGAGTCGTTCGGCATTCCCGCTCCCGCCCGTCTGGCAGGGCGAGGAGGATGGCGTCTCTCCAAACACCCCAAATCCCCCACGCCGCCCTTTCCCGGGAGAACAGGCATCGCGAACCAACGCCAACTCCTAAACGACCGCCGTGAATGCACGCCCAAGAATCATCCTGCCGCCACGGACCCGAATCCAGTACAAAACCGGGCGAATCGACACAAACCCTGCAAGGATTGTTGGCAAGGATTATTTTTTTGCCGCTTTTTTGGCTCCTTTCGCCGTTGTGTCTGCACCCTCTTCTTCGCCCTTCTTCTTTTTCTTCTTCTTCAGAACTACTTTGTAAACACGGACTTTCGGCAGGCTGAACGGCCCGTCTTCCTCGGTCCAGCGTTCCTGTTCCAGCAACTTCGCAATTCGTTCACCCCGGTTGAGCACATTTCTGGCCCGGACAATTCCTTTTCGTGTCTTCAGGCTTTTATCGATGGTCATCGCAATACTCTTTCCTGCTTTTCTCTAAAGAACGCGGTCAAACGCCCCGACCGGCGGGGCCGGAAACTCAAAATAGGACCTTGTTCAGTATAGGAGCCTTCCGTCCGATTGACAAGGGGGAGGGGAGGGGTGTATACTGGAAACGCGATGACAACGGATATTTGGCCAAGTCTGCTTGCCGCACTAACACGCCATAACATATTGGCAAATATCAGGTTACACATCGCGTTCGAGCGGCAGGCGATTGTTCGCGGGAGCATTTTCAGGCCGTTCAAAGTAGAACATGGGGTGTTTCGAGGGTGCGTGCATTTTCGACTTTTCAACGCTTTCCCCTGACCACGCTTCTCCCGACGGAGGGAATGTAATAATGATACTCGAACATGAAGAATATGTGGAACAGTCCTTCTTTTTCGAGTCTTTTTTGGAGCGTCTCGAAACCGGTCTTTCGACCCAGGAGATACTGGCGGGCGTTCAAGGCGAACTTCTTTCGACGACCCGGCTTCCGATGGCAATCGATTTTTTGCTGACCGACATGAAGCTGACCGGCGGCCTTGCCTCGGCCATGGGGCGAATCAAGCATTATTTCACGCCGTTCCAGACCTTCGTCGTCGCCGAAACCGAACGGGACGGCGGACGTTTCGACTTCCGCATCGCCCTCAGGATTCTCTTGCAGGAAGCCAAATACCGGGAAAAATGCCCGGCGGTGCAGGGCTGTTTTTTCTACCAGTTCGAAACGGTTTGCCGTAACCGGCTCGGCTACGATCCCGGCTTGGCCGCGATTTCGGAGGACCCCATTTACAATGACGACTGGCGCGACTGGATCGCAATCCTCCGGCGCCAGATCGGCTGGGTCGACCTGGCCGACATGATCTTTGTCCGTAGTCCGTTGTATGAGAAAAAACCGGAGGAGGAGTCGCTGCCCACGTTGTTCGGCGAACGGGAAGGACGTATTGCGAAAGCGACCCGGCAGCGCGACCCGGTCTATCTGTTCGCCGCTCTCTCCCGTCATCTCGGTTATCCGAGCGTTCCCCGACAAAAACGGGTCACAGGGGAGGAAAACATCATCCCGCTTCTGCAACGTCGCATCGAACATCTCGAAAGCCGCACCGCCCTGCTGGAAGAAGAACATCGCGGCGGTATCAATCTCAACCGCTTCATCGGGCCTCCCTCGGAACAGTAATACGAACCGTACCCCTTGGCGGTCGCCCTTCGCGTGGCTTTCTTCCCTCTGTACCGCAAACGGCCTGGAATGGTTCCCGCGAACAATCGCCTGCCGCTCGAACGCGCCGTTTATGTTATTATACAAACAGAAGTTAGGGGTGAGTGAGTGCGGCAGGCGGACTTGACCAACCGTTCGTTTTCATCGCGTTTCCAGTGTAACTCAATGGGATCAAGAATGTCCCCAAGGGCCTTGGCGGGCTTTTGGGGCAGATCGTTGGACATGGAAAACCTCTTGTTTTGGGGTAAATTGGAGAAACGGCATCTTGCCGACTCCGCGTTTTTCGTTGATAATGAAGGTGAAAGGAAAAATACCATGAGCCAAAACTGTCGAAAAAGCCAACGCCGAACATGCTGCATAGGTTGTGGAACAAATCTGCTGAAGGCGGTTATACCGTAAACGGCCTGATAATCCTCCCGCGAACAGTCCCGCAAACAGTCGCTTGCCGCTCGAACGATCATTGCAAATGCTTACACTAAAAAAGTTATGAGTGAGTGTGGCAGGCAGGCGTGACCAAATGTTCGTGACCAAACGTTCATTTTTCATCGCGTTTCCAAGATAAAATTTCCCGCAAACCGACGTATGGGTGGTCCGCCCTCGAAAAACGACACCGCCCGCAGGTCAACGGGCAGCTCCAATGGAAAACCATGAATTGTTCTCGTCGTCCCGTTCCAATGATCGCCTGTTGTGTGTTCGGTATGCTCTGCATGATCTGCATGACGGGCTGTCAAACATGGCATGACGGCATGGTTTTTTACGACGACAACTGGCGCAGCATCAATGGGGCTGATGTCTTCCACGACATGTGCAAGGCCGGTAAACATAAGGTACGGCGAACGCGTTTCGTGTCCAAGCGTTATAAGCGGATCGACACCGTCGTCTGGTTCTGCGATGACGAAATGGGCGTCCCGGACCAGGACGCCATCGACTGGTTCGAAAAATGGCTGGAGGACCGACCGGGGCGTACCCTCGTGTTTGTCCCGAGGACTTATGAGACGGATGTCGATTATTGGGAGAAAACGGTTCCGCTGTCGAAACCTGCCGACCAATGGAAGGCCGAAGCAAAACTGCGGGAAGCGGAATCGCATCTTGAACGTTTTTTGGCGGACTCCGCGTCGGCTGTTTCTCCTTCCGCCGTTCCCACGGTCCCGATTTCACCCCCTTCCCCGCATTCCACACACACCCGTTTCCGGCTCTCGCGGTCGACGGCTCCTTTGCCGGACAAAACGCAATGCGACTGGTTTTCCCTTGAGAAGCGAAGGAAGGTGCTTGTTGCCGACCGGTTGAAGGGCGTTTCCGCCTGGACGGACCGGCTCGACGTTTCCACGGCCCCGTTGAGCATCCATGTTTCCCTTGATCCGAAAGGAACGGGATGGACGACGCTTCTCGCCGGTGAGTCGACGACCGGGCAAACGATCGAACCGTTGGTCGTTGCCAAAGATGTCGCCGAAAGCCGGTTGATCGTCCTCCAAAGCGGCGTTTTCCTGTTGAACGAGGCCCTGGTCGAACATGAACGCCGAAAATTGGCATCACGCCTGATCGCGGAATTCGGGGAACCCAAAAAGTCGGTTGCCGTTCTGAGAATGGGTTCCGGGTTGAAGTATATCGAAGACGAGGAGGCGCACATGCCGCAAAACTCGCCGTTGGTTCTTTTGCAACTCTGGCCGGTTGCCATTCTCGCCTGGCAGTTGATTCTCCTGGGCATCGCCTACACGTTTTGGCGTTGGCCGATTTTCGGGCGTCCGAAGCGAATCGCGGCGACCAAGGTGGCCGATTTCGAGCGGCATATCGACGCTTATGCCGAAATGTTGGCTCGCTCGCAAGACCGGACTTACGCTTACAACCAGATTGAACGTTATTTGACCCGCGAAATCCGGTAAACGAGCTTTCCACAGGAAAGACGGTTCATGGAACGAGTCCGGTATGTCCGGAGAGCGACGATTCCGATATGAGCGATCCCTTCCCGCCATCCACCGCCGAAACACGAGAACCGGTTGTTTCCCATCCCGGTTCGGAGGCCCCCTGTTCGGAGGGGCGTTTCCGAAAACTCCTGAAGCATCTGCCGGCGTTCTTTCGCGCACGGTCGATCGGTGCGGCAAACAATGCGCTCAATCCCGTATTGGTCCGGGAAATGCGGCAAATCGTTCGAAACAACCTGCTCCTGGCGCTGTTGTGCATTTACGTCTTCCTCATGTTCGTCGCCACGTTTTACGTGGTTCGGGTCAATCCCTCGGCAACGCCCGAAACCGGCAGGGAAGCGTTTCAGTTGCTGATGGGAACGCTCTACATCGCCAGTACGCTTGGCGTTGTCCTGTTTTGTGCCGGGAATGCCGTCCAGGATTCCCTGACCGACGACATGATGTTCTACTCCGGCCTGACCATGGGGCAGATCGTCCGGGGCAAGCTGATCGCGGCCGCCCTCCTGACACTTTTGTTCCATGCGGCGACACTGCCGTTTTTAACCCTGGCGTACCTGCTGCGCGGTGTCGATCCCGGTTCCGTTCTTTTTTTGCTCGCAAGCGCCTTCTTGGCGACCCAGTGCATCAACGCCGTCGCGTTTTCCTTCGTGATCGGCGTCAAAAGTCTTGCCGAGACATTGGTTTCGACCGTGATGTTTTTCGTGATTTCCCCTCCGCTCCTGGCGACGTTCGGCGTGATCGGGGGGCTTGGGGAATTGACGATGTTCGCCTCCGTCGGTATTTTCATCGCTTCCGTATTTCTCAGCCTGTTTCTCATGACGGCAAGCCTTTCGATATCGATCTACAATCTGACGTCGCGCAAAGAGCTGAACATGGCAACCCGCATCTATTTTACGCTTGTCACCTATTTACTCCTTTCCGTCGTGCTTTGCGGTTGTCTGGGTGGCACGGTCCCGTTTTTTCTGTCTTGAACTCCGTATTTTGGGAGGGCCGGGGAAAAACCGGCGGTCGGACGGCTTTTT
>DOMV01000082.1:11092-11343 GCA_003509805.1 Planctomycetaceae bacterium | reverse complement strand
ACGATCATCAACAACGTCGAAACACTCGCAAATGTGCCCGGGATCCTCCACAAGGGGTCGGCATGGTTCAACGGCGTCGGAACCGAGGGCAGCAAGGGAACGAAGGTTTTCGCGCTTTCCGGAAAAGTCGCCCGGACCGGCCTTGTCGAAGTGGCGATGGGAACCACGCTCCGGGAAGTGATTTTCTCCATCGGCGGCGGCATCGCGAACGGCAAAGCCTACAAAGCCGTCCAGATCGGCGGCCCGTCCGG
>DOMV01000082.1:10528-10993 GCA_003509805.1 Planctomycetaceae bacterium | reverse complement strand
TTCATCCAGCGCGAAAGTTGCGGAAAGTGCATTCCGTGCCGTGAAGGGACGCGGCGCATGCTTGAAACGTTGAACCGGATCACCCGCGGTCGCAAGAATGAGACGAAGGAGCAGTCCCTCCAGCGTTTTCAAAGCATTCTGTCCCTCGAAAAACTGGGGGAGACGATCCGCGACACCTCGTTGTGCGGTTTGGGACAGACGGCGCCGAACCCGGTGCTCAGCACGCTCCGGTGGTTCCGCGATGAATACGAGGCGCACGTTTACGATCGCAAATGCCCGGCCAAAGCCTGCGTCGAAATGATCATGTACCACATTACCGATAAATGTACCGGCTGCACGCTTTGCGCGAAAAAATGCCCGGCCGACGCGATCGTCGGGAGCGTTAAAAACCCGCATTACATCGTCGTCGACAAGTGCATCGGTTGCGGTGCGTGTGCCGATACCTGCCGCTTCGGGGCCGTGGAG
>DOMV01000082.1:555-10437 GCA_003509805.1 Planctomycetaceae bacterium | reverse complement strand
GGCTTCCCGGGCATCGGCTTCGGGAAATTTCAACCGCCTTCCGTATACCGATCCGTGCGTCAATTTTGAATTTTGAATGCAGCGGCGACGAAGGAAGCCTCATCAGCATTTCATCAACAGATCGCGGAGACGGTCGCTGTGCAGGACGCCGATACAGACGTTCTTTCCCTGTTCCACGACACAGCCGAGCGATTCCCGCGTCGATTGGAAAAGCGCCATCGCCGCCAACGGGGAATAATCGTCGTCGATTTCGACGAAATCCCGGATGGGCAGCCCGTCTTCGTGCGACACGGAAGCGAGGGCGGCCAATTCCAGATCGATGGCGCGCACGTAACCGATCGGGGTTTCTCCGTGAAAAACCGGTAGTTCATCCAAGCGCCGGCTTCGCGCGCATTCGAGAATTTCTTCCCGGGATGTGTCGGCGCCGATGACCGGGAATTGCGAAAACGGGACGACCATGTCGCGCACCTTTTGCGACGCCGCGTCGAAAACACCGTCCGCCAAACGCCGCTGCGAAACGGCAAGCACTCCCGCCTCGCGGCCCTCGTCGAAAGCGCGGCCCAATTCGTTCCGCGCCAAGGTCAGTTGGATGTATTCGCGGGAACGCCCGAAAAGGCGGAAAACCAGCCGGTTGAGCAGCCATAAAAGCGACGTCAACGGCAGGAGCAGGACAAAACAAAAAATCAGGATGGGGGAAAGCAGCCGTAAAAAACGGTTCGGCGCATGCAGGAAAATGTATTTCGGGAACAGTTCCCCGTAGATGAACAGGAAAGGGGCAAGTAAAAGCGACGAGGCAAGCTCCATGACAAAACCGTGGTATTCGACGGGAAACACGCCCTGGACGAACAACACGGTCGCCATGGAAATCAGGTTGTTCGCGATGTTGTTGCCCACCAGGACGGTCGCGACGAAAAACGCGGGATTGTTCGCGAGCCACAGGTAGTATCGGGCCGTCCGGTCGCCGTCGAGCGCATCCAGTTTCAGACGGATTCTCGGAACACGATAGAACCCGATTTCCGAGCCGCTGAACACCGCGCTGGCGGCCAGCGCGATCATTCCGAGGAAAATCGCGAATAGAATCATGGCAAGGAAAAACCGGCGTCAACGGGAAGGAGAAAATCAACATGGAAATCGATATACCGGCAACGCGATGAAAACGGACATTTTGGTCACGTCTACCTGCCGCACTCGCTTGCCACAACTTTTGTTAATGCAAGCATTTGCGTGAATCGCTCGAACGGCAGGCGATTGTGCGCGGGAANNTTTCAGGCCGTTTACAGTATAATGCCGCGATTATACCGAGCCGGAACGATCGACGCAACACTCCCTTTCGCAGCACTCCCTTTCGCGCACCCCCCTTTCTCTTCCGGCAGGACACGGACACCGGGGGGCTCGGCAGGGGCAGGGTCGCAGGGGCATTGTCGCCGCGCTCATTGCCGACGGCGAACAAACCGTGTACAATATCGGGCGCAATATACCAAAGCCGGTTGAGTTTTNNACCTTCGGAAAGCAGGCTTCCCAGGCATCGGCTTCGGGAAATTTCAATGGCTTTCAGTATACCAAGTGCGACGGCGCGTATGCCGGGGCGCGTCATGCCGGTCCTCATGTTGAAAATCGAACGTGAGGCACGGTATTGAACTTCAACGGTGTTGAACTCCAGGAGATCCGTTGTCCGCGTTGTTCGATAAGTTGCTCGATAATATCCCGATACTGGGAGCCATGTTTCTTCTCATGATCGCCTCGGCGTTTTTTTCGGCGAGCGAGGCGGCCTTTTTCTGCCTGGGCACGGCCGATCGAAAACGCCTTGCCGAAGGCGGTCCCCTGGCCCGATTGGCGGCCGGATTGATTGCGGCTCCGGAACGTCTCCTGACGGCCGCCCTGCTCGGGAATCTCATGGCCAACCTGATGTTCTTCACCCTTTCCTCGATTCTTCTTTTCAAGTTTCCCGAAGACCAGGTCGCCCTCGGCGGAATCGTCTCACTCTGTACGTTGGTCGGCTTGATCGTTTTTTGCGAAATGCTCCCGAAAAACATCGCCATCCTCGCGCCCCGGGCGATCGCGACGCTGACCGCATTACCGCTCGGTTGGGTGGTTCGCCTCCTGACCCCGATCATGCCGGTCCTGGAAGGGGTCAACGTCCTTTCCCGGCGGCTGCTGTTTCCGAAATTCATCTCGGAACCTTATTTACGGATCGCCGATATCGAACGGGCCGTCAAATTGTCCAAGGAGGATGCCGCCCTTCTCCGGCGCGAACAAAAGGTGCTCCAAAACATCGTCTCGCTTGCCGACGTCACGGCGGAGGAAATGATGCGACCGCGACCGCTTTTGAAAACCTTCCGCCCCCCGGTTTCCCTTGATGTTTTAAGGGATGTTTCCTTTCCTCAATCGGGTTACCTGCTCGTCACCGAAGCGGATACCGAGGAGATCGCCTCGGCTGTGTCGCTCAAGCGCCTTTTCAAGGAGGACTTCCGCAGGCAATGGGGCGAACATTCCTCGCCGGTCCTGTACGTTCCCTGGTCCGTCCCGGTCGCCGAAGTGCTCGAACAACTTCGCCATGCAAACCGCGAGGTCGCCGCGGTTGTCAACGAATTCGGGGAGACGATCGGTATCCTCACGCTGGACGATATTGCCGAAACCCTGTTCGCGAGGGAACCGAGCCGGGCCCGCCGCCTGTATCAACGGACGCCGATCACGAAAACCGGGGCCAATCTCTGGCACGTGAACGGCCTGGCGAACCTGAGGCATCTTTCCCGACAGTTGGATATCGCGTTGCCGGTTCATGAAAGCGTCACGGTCGCCGGGCTGCTCCAGGAACTGCTCGAACGCTTCCCCAACGTCGGCGACGAATGCGAATGGGGGCCCTGCACGCTCCGTGTTTTGAGCATTTCGGAGGCGGACCGGTTCATAACCGTCGAATTGCGGTTGAATCAATGAGGGGCCTGGAACCGCGGCGGCGAAAGAGACAATTTCAGGATTGGCCGGGTACTCGCGTTCGTCCCAATTCACGAAACGGTTCGATTGAATGGATATCCTTTACGAAGACAATCATTTGCTGGCCGTTTTGAAGCCGGTCGGGATCGCGACGATGGGATTGCCGCAGGGCGAGGAAACGCTCCTTTCCCGGGCGCGCGCGTACGTCAAGCGAAAATACGCCAAACCCGGAAACGTGTACCTGGGCGTCGTCAGCCGGCTCGACGTTCCGGTGAGCGGCGTCGTTCTTTTCGCGCGAACCTCGAAGGCGGCCGATCGCATCAATGAACAATTCCGGAGCCGAACGGTCGCCAAAGAATACCTCGCGCTCGTGGAAGGCCGGGTTTTTCCCGCCGCCGCACAATGTGTCGATCACGTTATCGACGATCCGCGACACCGGAAAATGCGTGCCACGCAAACGGCCTCCCCGGATTCGAAAGAAGCCCGTTTGACCTACGGTCTCCTTGCACATTGCGGAAACAATTCCCTGCTCAGAGTGGAATTGGAAACCGGCCGCAAACATCAAATCCGGCTGCAATTGAGCGTCCGGGGTTTTCCGATCTTGGGTGACCGGAAATACGGAGCGAAAACGATCCTGCCGCTCGGTATCACCTTGCATGCGCGACGGCTTGTCGTGCGTCATCCGACCCGCGATGAAACCGTGGAACTGGTCGCGCCCGTCCCGGCTTTCTGGAAAAACCACGGGGTTTCCGAACCGATGCTCGCGTCATTCGATCCATGACCCCGAAGATCGGACCGCCCGGACCGCCCGATTGCCATTCACACTTCATTCACGCTCCATTCCCGCTCAAGCTGCCCTTGACACCGGTTGCCGGATTGCGTATTCTTCCCCGGGCAGGTTGAAAACACCCGTCGGTTTTCGATTACTGATCCGTGAAGAAATATCAAAAAACCCGGAATATGAAAGGATTTATCATGGGATTCAATTTTTTCGATTGGTTGCGTGACGGTGTCAAACGTTCCGTCCTGCTCGGCGTTTCCGATGCGGTCGACCAGATGGGTCAACCCCATGACGAGGAATCGGCCAAAGAAAAAATCCTCAGTTTTCTCCAGGAAGACGTCCCGACAGGCAGTACTCCGAAACGGGTCGCCTCGGGCGGTTCCGGTCACCGCAAGCTCGGTCGTTCCATCAGCGACATCCATGCCGTCAAAGCCGGTTGAGTTGTTGGTAAACACAGCCCGTTTGGTCCGCCCGTTTACCCTCCGTGCGGCGTTGTTTTTCGAGGGCGGGCTTCTCGAAAGTCGGCTTCGGAAAATTTCAACAGCCTCCAGTATATCTTGCCGTTCGAAGTAGAGCGATTCATCCTGATATTGGCCTGTCATGATTATCACAATCGACGGTCCCGCCGGTGCGGGAAAAAGCACGATCGCCAAACAATTGGCCGCGACTCTCGGATACGACTATCTCGATACCGGTTCCATGTACCGGGCGGTCGCGCTTTTCGGATTGCGCCGGGGAACCGATTGGGAAAAACCGGACGAACTGGCCGGGATGGCCCGATCCGTCTCAATCGATATCCGGGAAGGGAAAACCCTCTTGGACGGCGACGATGTCAGCGACGCGGTTCGTTCGTCAGAAGTGACTCAATTGACTCGTTTTGCGGCAAACAATCCGGCGATTCGCGAAATCATGGTCGCCCAACAGCGTCGTATTGCCGCGGCGATGGATGTTGCCGGTCGGGGTGTCGTTACGGAAGGGCGTGACCAGGGAACGGTCGTTTTTCCCGAATCGCCGTGCAAAATTTTCCTGACCGCCACTCCTGGGGAGCGGGCGCGAAGGAGAATCGAAGAAATGCGCCGGCGCGGGGAAACGGGCGATTTCGACGACGTCCTTCAAAAAATCAACGACCGCGATGCGGCCGATTCCGCACGCGAAATCGGCCCGCTCCGCCGACCGGACGATGCGGAACTCGTGATGACCGATGGTCTCTCCATTGCCGAAGTCCTCGAATGCCTCCAAAGCGTCGTTTCCCGTAAAATTCGCGAAAAAACCGCTAAAAAAAACGTCGGTGCCATCTAAAATGTGGTATAATCGGTCGTCGGTTGTTTTTGGCAGGATGCGCCGCCGGGACGATCAAGCGAGGCCGATTGAGGTGTCGTTCGTGATGTATACCGGAAACGCGGTGCAATTGCTTGTTTGGTAAAAGTGGTTGTTTGGTGAAGGCTGCTTGTCGCACTCGCTCGCCGTAAGACATTTGTAAACGGCTTGTTGCCTGTTTCGTTCGAGCGACAAACGATTGTTCGCGGGAACAATTCCAGGCCGTTTACGGTATGCCGGTGCGATCCGCGGTACGGGGAAAACGGACGCATCCTTTTCTTTCCGGCATGTCGTTTTTATACCGAAGCCGGCTGAGTCGTTGGTAAACACAGCCCGCTCAACCGCCTGTTTACTCTCCGAGCAGTGTTGTTTCCGGTGAGCAGGCTCCCGAATCGTCGGCTTCGAAAAATTTCAAAGGTTTTCAGTCTACATTGAATCGGTATTCAAAACAGGGTTTTACGATGCAACGATCCATGCGCCGATCATCGCTGCTTTTATCGTCTCCTTTCTCTTTCGCAAGTCGGTTTTTCGCAAGCCTGTGTGTTGTAAGCCTGTGTTTTGTGAGCTTGGTTGTCGCGGAACCGCTTGCGGCGGCGGAGCGAACGGCCCTGCTTTCCGAAACGGCCGTCCAGCGGCATGGATTGACCCGGTCCTGGTTTCACCAACTGGCGATCGATCCCTACCATAGCGAAGTGCTCCATGTCGTCCTGGAAAGCGACACGTTGTTCGTCACGACGGACGATGCGCGCATCCACGCCCTGAACAGCGAGACCGGCGAACTGCGATGGGAACGGAAAATCGGCGATGCAAAACAGATCACGTACGCCCCCGCGGCCAACAGCCGGATGGTGGCGACGCTCAACGGCGTTTCGGCAAAGGTGCTTGATCGCTACGACGGCACCTTGCTTTGGGAAGCGAAACTCCCGGGGTCGCCCGGGGCGGGCTGCGAATTAAGCGAGTATTACCTTTATGCCCCGTTGATGAACGGTCGGTTGATCGCCTACTGCCTGGAAGACCAGTTGGCGCGAAATGAGGAGGAGGCGATCGGGCTGATCACCCAGCTCAAGCCCGCGCCGGACATCGAGATACCGGAAAAAAAATACGACGATCCGGAACTCGAAAAAATCGTCCACTCGTTCAACGAGTCGAAAAAGATCGTCCTTCCTCCGCCGGTCGACGAACCGCCGCGAACACGAATCGTCCTGGATCGCGGTTCCTCGCTGCCGCTCGTCAGCCAGGCATTCGGCAATTCCTGGCTCCAGCCGACGCTTTGTTCCCAGTCGCTTTTTTTCGTTCCCCCGAAAAGCCAGGAAGGGAGTTCCGTCAAATCGCCCGAAGAACTCCAACTGACATCGCATTCCGAACTGGTTTCCTGGGCCACCGACAAAGGAAAACTCTTCGTGGCGACCATCGAGAATTTCTCCAAGGAAGACCTGAAGATGCGTTACAATGTCAGCGTTTCTCCGCAATCGTACGCCTTGGACAAAAACCAATTCGTCAAACTGGATTGGGGGGAAGTCGATATGATCGTCGCCAGGCCGACGTTCATGTTTTCGGACCCGCCGGTCCCCAAACGCGGAGTGCCGCCGAAACGTTCCAGCCGCCTTCTGGTCGGCACCCGGGCCGGCTACGTGTTTGCCGTCAACGACCTGACGAGCGAAGTAATCTGGCATTTTTCCGCGAACGGGCCGGTCGTGACCCGTGTCGCCGGCATCGAAGACCGGGTCTACGCCTGTACTCAAGGCGGCGGAATGCACGCCCTGAACCTGGATACGGGATCGATCACGGCAATCGATCCGACAACCGGCGACGAAATCACCGTCGTCGAGTATTGGTTCGCCCCGAAAGTGGAGCAGTTCGTCGCGGCGTCACGGGAACGCATCTACGCGCTCGACAACGTTAAAAACATGGTGGTGCTGGACCGGGAAACCGGAACCGTGCTCTCTTCCTTTCCCGCAAGAGACTACAAAATCTGCTTTTTCAACGATGAAACCGACCGTATCTACCTCTTGACCAAATCGGGGCTCGTTCAATGCCTGCGCGAACGGGCGATTTGCCCCGATCCGGACTGCGACAAACCTCTTGCGGCGACCGGACTCGACGAGTGCATTCACATTCGCACCGCGTTGGAGCCTCTCCGGTTCCGACCAAGCTGCCGGGAATTCGTCGCAGCGCTTCGGCTTGCCGGTATGCCCCCGAAAATCGAAATGGAAGAAGGAGAGGGAGGGGAAGAAATGCAGGACGACGGAGAGGAGACCGATCCCTTCGCTTCCACTGCGACCGATCCGGAGGAAGAGGAAGACGGCGCCGGAGAGAACACCGGTGAGGACGACGACGAAGATGCGGACGAATCGGACCCCTTCCTGTAACACCGGGCTTATAACACCGCCTTGGCAGACGTTCTACCGAAGCCGGCCCCGTCGTCGGCACGGCACGGGCATCGTTGTTGCACCGGCTAACCGAACAACCCCCTGTCAATCGAATGTCTTTTCCCATTCATCGCCCACGACGGTTGCGGTACGAGCCTGCCATGCGCGACCTTGTCCGTGAAACCGATCTTTCCCCGGCCCGGTTGATCCTGCCCCTGTTTATCCGCGAAGGCAACGGCGTTCGCCTGCCGATTGNNTCCAGCTTTCCATCGACGAAATGCTCAAGGAATTGCGGGAATGCCTCTCCCTGCAACTCGGCGGCGTCCTCCTGTTCGGAATTCCGGATCACAAGGACGCCGTCGGCAGCGACGCGCTGAGCGGCGAGGGAATCGTGGCCAAAGCGGTCCGTGCGGCGAAGGCGGAAGTCGGCAACCGGCTGCTCGTCATCACCGACGTCTGTTTTTGCGAATACACCGATCACGGGCATTGCGGCGTTCTCCGGCCGTTCCGCCCGGAAACGGGAGGGAACGATAAAAGCCGGCTCGACGTCGACAACGATTTGACGCTGGAAAACCTGGTACGCCAGAGCCTGATCCATGCCGGGGCCGGCGCCGACATGCTCGCACCGAGCGGGATGATCGACGGGATGATCGGCGCCATCCGGCGGGGGCTCGACCGGGAACATTTCGAGCACCTCCCGATCATGTCCTACGCGGCCAAATACGCAAGCGCCTTTTACGGTCCGTTCCGGGAGGCGGCGGAATCCGCGCCGCAGATGGGCAACCGCAAAACATACCAGATGGACCCGGCCAACGCTCGCGAAGCCATGCGGGAAGTGGCCGCGGATATTGAGGAAGGCGCGGACATGATCATCGTGAAACCCGCGGGACCGTATCTGGNNCCGGTCCGTTCCGGGAAGCGGCCGAAAGCGCGCCCCGATTCGGCGATCGGCGATCCTACCAGATGGACCCGACCGCCGGCGCCGCCCAAGCGGTCCGCGAGGTTCGCCTCGACCTGGAAGAAGGAGCGGACATCGTCATGGTCAAGCCGGCCCTGCCCTACCTCGACATTATCCGGCTCGTCCATGAACGTTTTGAGGAGGTCCCGCTCGCGGCGTACAACGTTTCCGGCGAATACAGCATGGTCAAAGCCGCAGCCGCGCAGGGCTGGCTCGACGAAAAAGCGACGGTCCTTGAATCGCTGTTCTCCATCACCAGGGCCGGCGCGCGCATCATCATCACCTATTGGGCCAAAGACGTCGCCCGTTGGCTCCAACGGTAAATCGAAGGCGGTTTCGGTGCGAAAAGCCGAACACCTTCAACCGCCGCCTTCAACCGCCTCTTTCAACCACGTGCGGTATCGCGCCCGGCTTTTCTTTGCACGGCGTCCGGTTTATTTCAGTTCGATAACCGACATGGTCGAAGGCGCCTCGTACTTCACATTCACCATTCCCGGGAACGGCCAGTCGAAATTGACGACGTACATTTTATCGCCGATAACGACGCATTCGCACGGCTGGTCGAGCAGGCCGTCGGCCCCGTCCGTTTCACCGTTCTCCCAGATCAACTCCAGGACCGCTTTTTCGCCCGGCTTCGTCGGCTTGAACGCCCGGATCGCGTTTTTGGCGGAATCGTTGATGTAGATTCGATCGGTTCCCTTGTCGTAAAAGATGCCGTCGCAACAATCGAACACGTCGCCGGGCCCGTGGATCATTTCGACGTTCGGTTTTCCGTCTTCCGCGAAACGGATCGCGTAAAGGGCTCCGTTGCCGAAATTGCCTGCGTAGAGCGTTCCGTCGGGAGTCGCCGCAAGCCCGTCGAATCCGCCGTTGTCGCCGCGACCGATTTTGGCGACGTCTTCTTTGACGACGAGACGGGGATCGGCTCCGTTCGGCAGAACCTTGATCGATTCGTTACCCTCGGTTCCCGCTTTGAGTATTTCCTCTTTCGAGAACGCCCAAATCCCGCCGGCGCCGAATTTGTCGGGCAAATCGAGGAAGGTGTCGGTTACATACAAGGTGTCGCCCACCCAGAGTACGGCATTCGGCAACTTGAGTCCTTCGGCGACCACTTCAACTTTTCCCGTCGGCACGTCGCCGTCCATGACGACCCGCAAAATTCGGGATCGGTGGTCTGTCTTGAAAAAGTATTGATTGTCCGCGACGTACAGGTGTCCATCCGGTCCGAAATCAATTCCCATGCAACCGGTTTGCCCCGTTTCCTCAAGCACGGGAAACACGAGCAATTTCTCGACGCTGCCGTCCATTCCGACCTTGGCAAGCATTCCGGGATTTTTCTTCGGGCCGACATCGCCATCGCGACCGTTGAAGTTCGGGACCGTCAGGAACAGCGTTCCCGTTTTTTCCGAAACGGTCAACCCGTCGGGACCGTGCATCTCTTCCGGCATGACCGCAAAAAGTTTCGGCTTATGTTTCGGCTCGGTTTCCGTCGCCACGGCAGGTTCTTCCGCAACAGGTTCTTCCGC
>DOMV01000082.1:0-453 GCA_003509805.1 Planctomycetaceae bacterium | reverse complement strand
CAGGTTCTTCCGCGGCAGGTTCTCCCGCAGCAGGCTCTTCCACGGCAGGTTCTTCCACAGCAGGCTCTTCCGCAGCAGGTTCTTCCACGATTGACTGGGCCGGTCGGCCGAACTCGGGCGCGACAAGTTCAGGACCGCCGAGTTCGGAACTTTTGGCATCCTCCGCGGTTTTGTCTTCCGCGACACCGNNGACACCGACCGCTCTCGCGGCGGCTTCGATCAGTTCCTCGGTTTTCTCTTCCGCTTTCTCTTCAACGGCTTCAACCGTTTCCTGCACCGCATCTTTGACCGTTACGACGGCTTCTTTCGTTTCTTCTTCCACTTTTTCCACCACCCGGGCGGCATCCTCCCGGGCGGCCTGCGCCGTTTCTTCAACGTTCGCAACCGCGCCGCCAAACGCGTTACCCACCGCCGTCTCAAGCGCTATCGGGGTACTTTCCTCGGCGGTCGTTC
>DOMV01000107.1 GCA_003509805.1 Planctomycetaceae bacterium | reverse complement strand
ACGAACGCGCATTCCGGTAGAGAGGTACCAGGTGTCGGGGATCAGGAAAACCTCGTTGACGAATCCTGATCCCTGTTTCCTGACGCCTCCTCTTTTTCAGCGCAGCATTCTTTTGTAGACGAAATCCAAGTCGGCGTGGAACAGGCTCCGCAAGAGAAACTCCAACGTTTCCCGGTCCGCGTTGATGTGCGTCGTGTACTGCACATGCGAGAACGACTCGTTCGTATTCAGCGCGTAAGCCGGGGAGAACGTGTTGAACTCGTAATACGCACCACTCGGACGATCCTTGGGGCCGGAGGGACCGCTGCTGTACGCGCGGAGCACTTCGCCGCTGTACGGATTGTCTTCGGGGGCGAGTTCCAGGATCGGCGGCTCTTCGCGGGGCGAGGGAAGGAATTCCGAAAAATAAAACTCCCGCGTCCGGACGAAATCGCAGGTCGTATGGCTGACCGTTTCGCAATATTCATTGCTCAGGTAATCGTATCCGGCGGGATCGGGCGGCATCTCGAAGGAAACGAGCGAGAGCACGCCGTTGCGCAAGTCGATCGCGCCGATGCAGGGAAGCGACCGCTTGCGTGAGACGCCGATTTGACAACGATACCGCCCATCTGCGCGGAGCAGCGCGATGTTGTCGAGAACCCGGAGCCGTCCGTGCGGGGCCATGCCGAAAAAATCGACGCAAACCGAGGGGCCGAGTTCTTCCTCACTCCCCGGTTTGAACGGAACGACGATGACGTGGTGCGGCGTCGAATTGAACATGCTCCGGAGGCGGATGGAAACCAATCCGCTGTTTTTCGAGAGCGTTCCGCCCCGGTTGACCAGCGTATTGACCGTCTGGTACGACACGTAGGAAAGGTCCTGCTGCTCCAAAGCCGAAGCGACCGCTTCCCCGTAAAGCGGGCAAAAATCCGCGTCGTCGGTCAAGCGGACCGTCCGGACAATGTCAAAGTCGAATCGGGCGCCCGCGAGGTTCATCATCCGCAAATTGCGGCGCATCCGAATGGACGGCGTCGGCGGCGCGAAATCGACATCGAACCGGCCTTCGTGATAACCGATGGGGGGGGCCACCTGGCACTTGCGAACGGCCGATGCTTCCGGGTCGAACGCGAAATAGAGGCTGAACGGACCCCCTTCCGGCGAAAGCGTGAACTGATCCTCACCGCCCAAGAAACGGTAGGAATCGTCATCGTCGCCCCGCTCGATTCCCGGAACGTTGATCATGCCGAAACTGTCCCCGTCCAAACCGTCAGCCGAACTGGTCATCACCCGTCCGTTCCAGTCGGGACAGACCGCGACCCGGGCACCGTACTCGTTGCACAGTTCCAGAACCTTTGTTTTCGTTTCCAGATAATCGATTGCGTTATGATAGGACATCGATTTCGAAGCGAATGTCATTTCCCTCCCGCGTTTCGCATGAAAAACGCGCCGTCCCGACCATTTCCCATTACTCTACCCTTTTTCCGGCTTGGGGACTACATCGATTTTCCGATTTGGACGAAAATTTTTCCCAAAATACGACGCACGGGGTCGGAAAAACCGATTGTTTTATCCAAACACGCACAAAAGCCTGACCCCTTCGATTACTCGGTGCAGGCTCCGCGAAGCGCAGTGAGGGTTCCGGGCATGGGATCGTTTCGGACCCTCGTTACGGCGAGTACGCCTCCATTCNNGAAACTTGTTGGTGGCCTGTACGCGACCCTTTTTCTCCACACAATACTCTTGCGTTCCTGGGTGCCATACTGTACAATAGGGCCTCCGTGGTCGGGTGGTTTGTCGCGCCTGAACGCGGCGGCGTTCCGCATGAGGGCGACCGTTCGTCGCCGTTGCCATGCGAGCCTGTTTAGTTTTTTGATCGACATCTTTTCGAACGATTCATTGATCCCACGGGGCAGTGATCCGCAAGGAGAGAAGTGCGATCTGTCCTTCGGGTTGACTTGGTTTCCTTTGGTGGAGAAACGCCCGTTTTCCTTGTTCGTCCGCTCGGTTGCGGGCGGTTTTGCGGACGGTGCGGCTCCGGGTCAATAAGCGGTTTTTTTCAGAAACAAACTTTTTCCCAAGGAAATTCGTGCTCCGGAACGAATTTTTTTTATGACACTTTTGTCGTTCGTGCTGTTTCCGGCGATTCTTATCGGGTTCTCGGCCTTCCTCCTCCTCCGTATCCGACTCGTGAACGGCTCAGAGTCGGCCAAGAAGGCGGGGGGTGCACGGATGCTCCGGCCCGGAATGTTCGCCTCGATCATCGGTGCCCTTCGTGATGGGTTGTCAGGCGGGGATAGGGCCTCGTTTTCGCGTCCCATCCCGATGAGCACCGACCCGTCCGGAAGATGGGAGATGCTGCAAAACCGGGAACGTGGCGACGGCCACCCCTTGAGCAAATTGCCTGGCGGGGTTTTCCGGCTTCCCGTGCGAGTTGTGCGGGAGAACGGAAAAATGAGAGAGTCCGGTGCTCGATGCCGACGGGAAAAGTCCTGACCGTCAGGAAAAGTTGTGATTGCTGAAAATTCCGCGATTGACTGAATCGTCGGACGCCCCCATGGTCGTTCCGATCCCGCGAAACCGTCCTGATCGGGACCGGTCGCTTTTTCCGAGCGCTTCACGCCCCTTTATGAAGGAACAAAGGGGTGTTTCATGAACTGGATACATGTTCTCACTGTGATTGCGGTCGCAGGTGTCGCGATTGTGGCGACCTTGCTTGCCGTCTGGGCCATCGCTTCGGCAAAACGCCGCGGCGCCCTTTCCGAAGCCGGAGAAATTCTCAAGCGTGCCGAGCAGGATGCCGCCACGACGCTCCGTGCCGCGGAAATCGAGGCGAAAGCCAAGGCGATTCAGCAAACCGAGGTTGCCGAAAAAGAGTTTCGCAAAACGCGACAGGAACTCCACGAGCGGGAACGTTCCCTCGATAAGCGGCAGGATGTGCTCGACAAACAGGCCGAGGACATCCGCAAGCAGGAAAAACTCGTTGAAACCACGCAACGCAAGCTCGCCGAACGCCTCGAAGACGCGAACCGACGCAATGAGGAACTCGGCAAATTGATCGGAACGCAGAGGCAGACCCTGCATGAGATTTCCGGCCTCGGTAAGGCTGAGGCGACCGACCGGCTGCTCCGCTCGCTTGAAACGCAGTTGCAGGATGAGGCCGGGGCGATCATTCTCCGTCACGAACGCGCCATGAAGGAGAAGTGCGAGGAAATCGCGCGGAACCTTCTGCTCCTGGCCATGCAGCGTTTTGCTGCCTCTCACACCGCCGAGGCGACCACCTGTACCGTGGACATCCCGAACGACGAGATGAAGGGTCGCATCATCGGGCGCGAGGGTCGGAACATCCGGGCCTTCGAGAAGGCGACCGGCGTTGATATTATCATCGACGATACGCCCGGCGT
>DOMV01000001.1:679-2561 GCA_003509805.1 Planctomycetaceae bacterium | reverse complement strand
AACCGGATTGCGTGCCGATTCCCCGTCCGCGTCGTCGAGCCAACACGGCGGCCGCATCCCTGACAGCAGAACCGCCGACAGCCGAACCACGAACGGCCCCGCAGGTCCCGACAGTGCCTCCGGCTCCCGTATCGACCCGGTCCGGCGGGCTGCTCGGTTGGTTATGCGGTGCGACGTTCACCGGTTCCGGAGAAGCCGTTTTTTCCGGGGAAACGGCGCCGGCCCCGGCGACGGAATCGCTTTCCGTCGGAATGGAAATGGAAAACGGGGAAGACGCACCGGAAAACGCCGACGCGTTGCGGGAATACATGCTGCCCTCGCCGGAAATTTTAACACCCAGTCCTCCTTTCGATTACGATTCCTATGAAGCGACCGTCAAACGTCAGGCGCGTCAATTGGAAAAAGCGTTCGGCGATTTCGGATTCAACGTCAAAGTGGTCGATATCCAAACCGGCCCCGTCATCGCGCAGTTCGAGATCCAGCTTGAAAAAGGTTTGCGGCTCAATAAAATTCTCGGTTTGACGGACGATTTGGCCATCGCGCTGAAAGTCCCGAGCGTCCGGATCGTCGCTCCGTTGCCGGGAAAAAACACCGTCGGGATCGAATTGCCGAATGTGGACCGCCAGGTGGTCCGTCTGCGCGATGTCATGGAACAATCCGAGGAAGCGGCCGCGAAAATGGCGATCCCGATCTACCTGGGCATGGACGTTACGGGCCAGGCGATGCCGGTGGATTTGGCCAAACTGCCGCATTTGCTGATCGCCGGACGGACCGGGACCGGGAAAAGCGTCTGTTTGAACTCGATCATCGTTTCGATGCTCATGACCCGGAAACCCGATGAGGTCAAGATGCTCATGATCGACCCGAAAATGGTCGAACTGAGCCCCTATAAAACGATTCCGCACCTGATGCACCCGGTGGTGACGGACATGAGAAAGGCGGAAGCGATTCTCGGCTGGGCGGTCGACAAAATGGAGGAACGCTACCAGTTGCTCGCCTGCGCCGGTGTCCGGCAACTTTCCGAATACAACAAACTGACCGAGGAACAGCTTTACAAACGCATCAAACCGGCAACGACCGATCAATGGGACGCGATCCCGAAAAAAATGCCGTATCTCATCATCGTCGCCGACGAGATGGCCGACCTGATGATGACCAGCGGCAAAGAGGTCGAAACGCACATCATCCGTCTTGCCCAGAAAAGCAGGGCGGTCGGGATCCACCTCGTCCTTGCGACGCAAAAGCCGACGGTCGATATCATTACGGGCCTTATCAAGTCGAACCTGCCCGCACGGATCGCCTTCGAAGTCGCCAGCCGGTCGGATTCCCAGGTCGTTCTCGACCGCAACGGCGCGGAAAAATTGCTCGGAAACGGCGATATGCTGTTTTTACGTCCCGGAACGAGCCAGGTGGTTCGCGGCCAGGGAACCTACGTGAGCGACAGTGAAATCGAGGCGATCATCGCCGAGGTCTCGACGGTCGAGCAGGAATTCGCCGAAGAACTGGCCGCACTCGAAACCCTGGATGACGCGGAGGAAGAGGACGGGGACGACGATTATGACGAAACCGGGGAGGAAGAGTCGGGTGAACCTCCGAGCCGCTTCCGGACTCAAGCCGGCAAATCCGCTAAATCCGAAAAATCAGGCAAAACCGGGGGCCGGGATTCCAAGGTGCGTCGCGACGACCTGTATTACAAAGCGGTGGAACATGTGATCCGCGAAGGCAGGGGAAGCGTTTCGCTGCTTCAACGGAAAATGGGCATCGGTTACGGTCGGGCTTCACGGATGATCGATTTCATGGCGGAGGACGGCGTGGTCGGCGAACACAACGGTTCGCAGGCGCGTGAAGTGATTATTTCGCTTTCCCAATGGAAGCGGCGAAT
>DOMV01000001.1:0-650 GCA_003509805.1 Planctomycetaceae bacterium | reverse complement strand
CCCCGCCGGAAAAGCACCGCGGGAACCCTCATTCCGATCCCCGGTCCGACACCCGCTCCGATCTTGCGTGGCCGCCGAATCGTCCGTCCCCGAACGCGCAATCGCGCGCGATCCCCGAGCGCACGCTTCTCAATCACGAGAGAACATGAGGGCACGGCGTGATGAAGGACCACCGTCCAAGCCCGGCAAATCAGGGACTCCGGCGTCGTCCAGACAACATTCATCCAGGCAAAGCGCGTCGAGGAGGCCGACGGCGACCCCGGCCCGTAATGCCGCGATGCCCAAAACGTCGAAATCGCCGGACAGATCGGCGCGGATGCTTTCCTTCTCACCGAACCGTATCATCGTCGAGGACGAACCGAAACCGATCCGAGGGGCGAAACGGATTCGCAACGTGATTTATGACGATTATCGTCGTCCGCACGACCCCGCCGACGAGTACGTCGATCCTCCTTTTGAAACCGGGGAATTCGAAGAGAATTCCGATTCCTGCGAGGATGAATACGACGTATCGGAATGGGACGAGGATGATTATGACGATTGTGAAGAAGATGCGTACGAGGATGAAGAGTACGCATACGAATAAGACTTTACATCGTCAACGGCATGATATGCTGAAGGCTGCTGAAAATTTCCCGGAGCCGGTCGCG
>DOMV01000056.1 GCA_003509805.1 Planctomycetaceae bacterium | reverse complement strand
CCCCCAAACGGCAAACGCTCCCGACTTTCCAGAAGGTTCATGCCTTGCAACACCAGCACATTTGCCCCATGATGAGCCTGAACGACGATCCGACCTACGGGTTCTACGTCGTCATGAAATTCATCAACGGAAAGACACTCGACGTCTACCGGAAGGACTACATCGCCGAGCACGGTCGGTTTCCTCTCGCGGAAGCGGTTCGAATCCTCTGGGACGTCGCCCGAGCCTTGGATTACTCGCACGAACGCAAGGTGCTGCACCGTGACGTCAAGCCGCAGAACATCATGGTCAGCCCGGAAGATGGCGTCCAGCTCATCGACTTCGGCTTGGCGGCAGAAATTCGGTCCAGCATGATGCAGGTCAGCGAAACGCCGATGGACATGGCTGGGACCCGCCCTTACATGGCTCCGGAACAATGGCGGGGCCGCTTGCAGGACGCCAAGACGGACCAATACGCCTTGGCAGTCACGGCTTACGAGCTGATCGTGGGACGCCAACCGTTCCAAGGGACCGATGTGGCCGTTCTGCGGGAATGCGTTCTGAACGAAACCCCGGAACCGATTTCCGGCATTTCGGAACATATCAATGCGGCCTTGGCCAAAGCGCTGTCGAAAAAGCGCGAGGATCGATTTCCCGATTGCAGATCGTTCATCAAAGCGATGGCGGAAAAACCGATGGAGCCGGAAACGGCCGAAGTACCGCCCCCTGCGGATGATTTCGCTGTTTTCGGCGGGGATTGGATTTTTGAAGACGACGGCAGCGTCTCCGTCGACGTTGACGATGGTCCGAAACTCGTTTGCGTTCGGCCGGAATTTCAAGACATGAAGAGCGGTGAAGTTTCCGTCGATATGTGTATTTCCGAAATAGACAGTAATAAGGAACTCTTTCGATCCGATGTCATCAAAGACCATGGCGTTCGGCCCTTGGAATTGGATGTCGGCAATGTCGAAACACTGGAATTGATTGTAGACCCGAACGGATCGATAGGAGCTGACAACGCCATTTGGTTCACGCCGATGCTGACGCAAGAGGAAGCCCAACCGGTCCCGGAAATACGCATCCTCTCGCCGAAACGCACGCCGGAGGAAGAGGAACGGAAGAAAAAAGCGGAGGAAAAATTTCGGAACATTCCCGATGCGAAGATAAAAATAGAGTTGGGTTCGGGGCAAGGCTCCGGTAGCGGACAGTTTACGCCGGACGGCAAAAAATTCGTCGCCCCTTCTCGTCACCAAGAACCGGGAGCACATCTCTTCGATATCGCGACGGGAAAACAACTGCTAAAACTTGATCGGCCCTATAGACTGCTGAGACCTGACTGTCATCCGGACGGCGGCCATGGCTTCTGGGAATGGAACCCTCCTGCTGTGGGATATCGGGAACGGAAAAATTCTACGTGAAATCAAAGCGCACGAAATGGAAAACGGGTGCGCGAAGTTTAGCCCCGACGGCTCGTTTGTCGCGACGGCTTCGCAAGACACAACCGCTTCGATTTGGAATACGACCACCGGTAAAGAAATCCGACGCTTCAGAGGTCATACGGACACAATCGTTGACATCGCACTTTCGCCGGACGGAAAACTCCTGGCGACCGCAAGCGACAACAAAGATGGAAGCGTAAGAATTTGGGATATTGAATCCGGTAAGGAATTGTTCCGTTTGTACGTACCAACCAACGATCCGTGTGGCTTGGCGTTTAACCACAAGGGCACGATAATCGCCGTCGCCGATCCCAGCGCGGTCAATCTTTGGGATGTCAAAACAGGACAACCAGTCAAACGGTTCTTTGGATCCTACGCTTCCGCCATAGCTCTGGGTTTTAGCCCGGACGACTCACAATTGGCGTTCGGTTGCCATGTCGGTTACCATTCGGCTGTTTGGGATGTGGAGAGCGGGATGCCGCTCTATCGTTTGCCGACGGGCGGTTGCTGGTGGACGGAAACTGTGACATTCAGCAAGGACGGCAAGATGATCGCGACGGTAGGCGATGGACCGATCATCATTTGGGAGGTCCCGACGTCGGCGGAATTGACCCGCTTGGAACAGGAATTGAAAGCCAAGAGAGAAACCGGCAAGGAAATTCTCCTAAAAGAAATGCCACCGCCGGCATGTTTTGGGTTCGGCTACGGTTATTGGCACTGGTGGACGCTTGAGACGGAACAAACGAAATATGAAAACACCCTTAGCGCAATAGCCTATTCGAGATACGTTTTTCAATTGGAAAAGCAATGGAAAACCTTCAAAACGCAGTACTGCCTTAACGAATGCAACCTTGCTGAAGCGGGCTGCGTGTTCATCGTCAAAGGCGATGACAAGGAACTTTTCCGTTCCGCGGTTGTTCAATGGTTGGTTCGCCTGTCGCGTCGGGTCGGCAAAAATCTGGGACCGTATTTCGACCGTTGGGGCGTTCCTGTTTCGCAATCCGCAAAAGATACCATCAAAGGATTCCCGGTATGGCTGCCCTACTGACGGCAAAGAGACTTGAAGGCCATTTCTCTGCCGAAGCCGTAGCGGCGGCTCCCGCTGGGCGACGTTCAAATTCTTTGCCCCGAATCGGTTAGGTGTCCCGATCAGGACCGTCCACTTCCCACCGGAACGGATTTCGGTGACGTTCGTACTTGATCCGTTCGACCTGCCCGGGCTCCATCGGCTTGTTCGGGGCGATTCGCTCCAACGGCTGACGATTGGGGCGATCTGTTCCCATCACGATCATGGAGTGCTTGCCGGACTCGTTTTTCAAAAATTGTTGGAGGAAGTCGATGGACAAACCTCTTGAATCCAAAGTCGATGAAACGGTTATTGAACTGAAAAAGGCATGGAAGATCGTCCGTGACAGAAATCCGTTTGTCGCTTTCTCGACGGGAAAAGATAGTTTACTCGTCTCTTCGTTGCTTTATGAAGCCGTCGCGCCGGAACGACCGATATGCCTGTACTCGCACCATCCGTTTGAATTTCAATGCAATCTCGACTATCTGGAAACGCTACGGGAACGATTCGACATTCAAATCGTCGAGCCGTTTCTCGGATATTTCGAACTGATGGATCGAGGAATCGGGTTTTTAACTCTCAAAGACCCGTGGTGCGTTCCCATGCTTGTCGGAACCGGCGTACTCGAATGGTTCCAACGTCAGGGAGTCGTGTCACCGCAACATTGCTTCATGTTTCGCGGAATGTCCGGTGGCGAATTTAGTCATAAGTGGCACGCGAAAATCGAAGTCTATGATCGATTGAACTTGCCGACCATGAATCCGATTCTCGGTTTTAAGACCGATGAAATCCTTGAAGTGCTTCGTGACCGCTACCGGATTCCACTGAATCCGATTTACGAACACATGAGCCGCACCTACTGCATCTGCTGCTACACGTCGGATCAGCGACGACAAGCATACAGCGAGAAACATCATCCGGACGTTTGCCGAAAATACTACGGTCAAATCGAGGGGATGTTGTTTGATTCCGGATTGATACAGAAAACATCCGTCGACGAAAAATATAAGACGAAAGAAGAAAAACTGGAGCGACACGGATTCGTCCATTGGAACCGGATCAAGGAACAAAGCGTCGTTGGAGCCGTAAAACAACGAATGCCACCCAATGGGTTGTGCTACCATATCCGCGATGAAACATGGATCGACACGAAACGTCTTCTTCCCGTTGATGGATGCTGGACTCGTGAAGGGAGGAAAATCATCTTCTGGAATGTTGCGGAAGAAAAATGCGACTGCCTGATCAAACGGATGCTCAACTGCCTCGATTGTGGATTCTGCATGGTTCAGTGTTTCAACGCGAGACATTTCAATCGTGAAAAAAAGAAACTTGAATTGACAAATTGCCTGCAATGTGGACAATGTATCAACTTGAAGTTTTGCATGGGTTGGAAACACCGTTTTTGGCGACGAACCATCGTCGAAAAATAACGTGTCCGTATCGTCGAGCAAACAATATCTTCTTTTCGACACCAGTTCCGCGAAGGAGCCGGCCTTGGTGAGTGCGTGCTTTCTCGGTATTCCGTGTCGCTATCATGGTCGCCGTGCCAAGCGGCGTGACGAACTCTTGGAAAAACTCAAGGAACAATACGTTCTCGTACCGATTTGCCCGGAACAACTGGGCGGCATGTCGACTCCGCGAACCAGCGAAATGCTTCCACCGGGTGGAACCGGAGTCGACGTATTGGACAACGGCTTACGATTGATCGCTCCCGAAACCGGCGAGGATGTCACGGATTTTCATGTTCGGGGCGGCGAATACTCACTCGAAATCGCTCAAATCGTCGGAGCCAAACGAGCGTACCTGAAGGGCGGCAGCCCGTCTTGCGACAAGGACGGCATCGTCGGTGAAATCCTCCGTCGTGGCGGTGTTCATGTCGTTCGGGTCGGGTGAGGAAAATTTGATGAGACTGCCGACTGGATTTTGTCGGATTGTTTCCCCGCGTTCGTTCGCCCGGATGGACTTGTCGGACAAGACGATTCACGGAAGCGCTTTCGGTTATGCAATCAGCGAACCACGGATCGACCTTTCCTTGCTTCTGCTTTATCTGAATAGTGGGGACTTCTGGAGGCAACTGGACGCAACGATGCCACCGATGGGGGTGGGGCGTCGGGCGATCCGAATGTCGATCCTCAAGGAACTGCTGATTCCACGACGAATCGCCTTTCCCACCGAGCAGGATGTGGTCGAAGCCGGAATTCTCGAAAAAAGGATCGTACAGGGAATGCGAAAGAAGAACTCCGAAGCGGCCAAGTCCATTTTTACCGAACTGGATTCATTTATCGAATTTTGGCACACGGCTGGGGGCGTGGAGAGGCGAGGCAGCGGAATTAACGCAAGTCTTTTTAGAGAAATGACTTGACAAAGTCATCAAGCGTTTGGCCTGTTGCGGCGTGGGTAAGGAAGGAGTCAAAGATTCGCATTCGACTGGAATTCCTCGAAGGGCGACGGCCCCTGCCAATTCTCAAGGTCGCGCGAATTTGAAACGCAAATAAATTTTCAGCAAGCAGGATCGCGGTACGCGCAAGCCACATTTTTCGCGCGAATTATCACGATTACACGGATTGGCGAAATCGTCAATTATGATTATTGTTTTGTGTTTCTGCTTCTCTTTCCCGTTTTTGGCTCGAATTCCGACGTTTGCTGACTCGTTCAAAACTCATGAACAAGCGCAGCTCTTTCAAAGATCGTGAACAAGCGCACAGGAAAAGGCAAATTCGGGCAAGGAATGGGGATTTATTCTGAACACCCAATTTCTCCTTGTGATCTATTCTGATTTA
>DOMV01000359.1 GCA_003509805.1 Planctomycetaceae bacterium | reverse complement strand
TTTCACCGCGTTTCCAGTATACCGCCATTACACCATGTCTTACGATCTTTTGTTTTCCGGCGACACACCGGGCCCCGAAGCTATTTTGACCTCGCTCGACGATATTTCGTTGCAGATTTCCGAACTCCGGGTCCAAATCCAGAACATGGAGCGGGATATCAGCCTGCTTTCCGTCAACCTGGAAAAAACCAAGGGGTTTCTCGGGACGGTCGGTAATGCGCTGGAAACAGTCCGTCATCAAGCGGGTGAGCGTTTCCGTTTGCTTTCGGCGAGCAAATCGGCGGAAGACGAGATGCGGGATGCCGTGACAACGAGTTTCAGCGACATGTTCCAGGCGATTTCGCGGGCGTTTTCAACGGCCCAGAAATTGGGGATCAAGCTCGAAACCGGCGAAACGAAGCTGGAAATGAATGAAAAAGGGAACTTCGTCGCGGAGCATCCGGGCGAAACCTTGCCGGCCGAGGGGGAATCGTTCGTAGCCGTACCGGTTTTTGAGGAGCCCCCGATGAACGTCCCCGCGGTCGAAGAACCTGAGGTCGAGGAACCTGAGGTCGAGGAACCTGAGGTCGGGGCGTCTGAGGTTGAGGCGCCCGGGTTTGAGGAACCCGCGGTTGAAGAACCGGCTGCCGGAGAAATATCGGGCTCCGCCGTCCCCGGGGAAGAAATCGCTGCCGAAGAAACCAGTATCGAGGAGCCGTTGATCTCCGCTCCCGTCCTTGAGGAACCTGTTGCCGCAGAAGACGCCTCTCCCGCACCTTTCGCGGAAGACGTTCGTGCCGAAGACGTTCATGCTGAAGCGACGGATGCGGCTTCGGTCCCGGCTGTGGAAGACATCTCCGGCGCCGAAGGGACCACCGCCGATGGGGATGAGGCGGTTCAAGCGGCGATTCCAACGTATCCCGGCTTTGAAGCGGTGATTGCCCCGGTTCCAACCGAATCGGAAAACGAGGAAAACGAAGAATACGAGGACGAAGATTCGGCAGCGGTCGCCGATCTGCTTAAAAGCATTACTTCGAGCATCTCCACTGATTTGCCGGAAACCCCGGTCCTGCCGGAGCCGGGACTTCTTGACAACGCGAAACTTCCGGACAACGGTTTGGCCGATGCCGCCGCCGATCTGGAGAAATTGCTCGATCAAATCGATTGAACGGATATCCGGGACTCCCTTGCTCTCCGCGAAAACCGGGGCCTTGGTGCCAGGCTCAACGTTCGCGGCTGCCGGGGATTTTATACCGAAGCCGGTTGAGTCGTTGGTAAACACAGCCCGTTTCAGCCGCCCGTTTACCCGCCGGGCTTGTGCTGTTTCCGGTGGGCGGGCGTTCCGGTACGGCGTCGAATCACGGGCGATCGCCGTGTACTCACAGCCGGTCGCCTACCGCCCGTCGCGGTACGCGACCGGCTCCGGGAAATTTCAATTGTTTTCGGTATATTACCCTATATTGCTCTCCGCGAAAAATGTGAACCGTGGTCTCCGACCCGACATTCGCGGCCAAAAGGGCTTGCATCACAATGTGCGGAAAACACCGTGCTCCGGCAGTCCCTTGGCTCATCTTATGCGGAACACGGCGGTTACGAAATGATTTGCTACGGCGCGATTTGTTGCGGCGCGATTTGAAACACGCGAAGCTCTCCGGGACCGGCGACCAGCAAGGAGCGACCGTCGGACGAAAAGTTCAGGCCGGGCAACAGCGATTCCTGGAGCGGCAAGGTCGAGACCGGCTTGCCCGATTCCGTCTCCCACAGGATGACCCGCCCTCGTTGGGAACCCTGTTGGGAACCGGTTGCGATCAAGGACGCATCGGGCGAAAAGGCGACCGAGTCGAGGGGGACGCCGGATTCGATTTTTCGCACAACCTTCGGTTTCGGCGTCAAGGCGTACAGGACGAGGAACCCGTCTTTGCCGACCGAGGCGAATCGGGCTCCCCCGTTTTCGACCGCGAGCGCCGCGGGTCCGTTCCCGTCGTGCTCACGGAATGCCAGTTCTTCCTTCATCCGCGACAAATCCCAGACGATCAACCGTTTATCCTCCGCGACGCTGATCGCCTTGGAACCGTCCGGGGAAAGCGCCGCCGCGCGAATCGATTGCGCATGGCCGTTGAGTCGGCCGATAAAGTCGCCGCGATTGTTCCACAAAACGAGCAAACCGTTCGCGTCGCCCGAAAGAATCCGGGTTCCCTTCCCGTCCGTCCCGATTGCCGTGACAGGGGCGCCGTGCAGTTTCATCAATTCGACCGTGTGATCGTCCCACCGATTCCATAACACCAACCGGCCGTCTCCGCGACCTGCGACGACGGTCGAATCGTCCAGAAAACAAACGACCGGCACGGTTTCGGGAAAAGTATGGTTTTGCGGCGCCGCTTCCGTCTCCTCACGGGGACCGGGCTGAAAACACAACACCTTTTTTTCATCCAGGATACCGAGGACGAACCGGCCGTCGGGCGAAAGACACGGGCCGGTACGCAGCGATCCTTCCACCGGAAGTGGCAACGTGCCAAGTTGTTTTCCCAGGGGGAGAACAGCGTAGGGATCGCTTCCCGCCGGCGCCGCGGGAGACCCGGTCGATACGGTGTTCGCGAGTAAATTCCAGACAAACAGGGAATGATCGCCGGAAGTGTACAGCCGGGAACCGTCGATGCTGAAATCCATCGCACAAACCGGTTCCGGCACGAGAAGCGGAGGAGGTCGGTTTTTCCGGCCCGGCGGCAAAGCGGGAGACGGAGGAATCAGTTCGAGCGTCCATGCTGGAGTCCCTTCCCGCATCTCGAAGAAAACGACGCGGCCCTCGCGGCTGCCGACGGCCAAATAACGATCGTCGGGATGGAAACGGGCGCAGAGAGTTTCTGCGTTGAACCCGGAAAACGTTTTCCACAACGCCGGATCCTCGGTTGCGCCTCGGTCGCCCGTTTCGCCGTCATGCGCATTCGGTGTGTTCAAGGCTTTGAGCACATCCCATATCCGGACGGTTTTATCGTCCGAGACGGAAGCGATCAACGTTCCTGCGCGATTGAAGCAGGCGTCGGTGAGGGCTGCCTCGTGTGCCCGAAGGATGCGCAGGCATTTTCCTTCCCGATCCCAGATGCGAAGCGTTTTGTCCCTGGAAGCGGTAAGGATCGTTTTTCCGTCGGGATGGACGGTTGTCGCGATAACCGGGCCGACATGACCGCGGAAGATGGTTCGGACTTGTCCGTTCACGGCATTCCAGAGAATCGCCGTATTATCCGCCGAACCGGAAAGGAGCTCTTCGCCGCTCGGGCTGAACGACAGAGAAAGCACGGGGGCCGAGTGGGCGCGAAAACGCCGGAGCGACCGGCCGTCGGCGCTGTTCCAAGCGGTGAAGGAACCGTCCGGAGCCCCCGTAAGAAACGCGGAGCCGTCGGGATTCATACATGCCGAAAGAATGGCGGGCGGGATCGACAGGCTCGCACGCGGTTCGGCGGTTTTCCAGTCTCTCAACGAAATCGCGGAACCGCCGTCCGATAACAGCAGGCGATTCCCCTCCGGAGCGGTCGGATCGCACTGGAACGCGGCCCGGATCGCTTTTTTGCCCGGGATATGCGATTGAAGGGGCAGCACCGGCAAGGTCGCATAAACGGAGGGAGGAGGCCGTTTCACGGGAGCGTTTCCGGGAAGAAGCAGGTCCAATTCCTCCGAAGTCAACAAGGAGGCTTTTCCGTTTTTTCCGAGCAGCGCGAGCCGCTGAAAATCGGGGCGCACCGCGCCGCCGACGTTCGGTCCCGCGCATTCCTCGAAGACGGCGATTCGTTCGGCGGTGACGGCGTTCCATTGAATGACACGACGGTCTCCGCCTGCGGAAAGGAGCGTCGAACCGTCGCTGGAGAAGGCGAGAAAATCGACCTGTGCGGTATGGCCCCGGTACGTCTGGACTTCTTTCGTTGCGGATGTGCGCGGATCGAACTCCCAAAGGATGATTGTCCGATCCTTGGCGACCGAGGCGATCCGGTCCGACCCGGGCTGGAAGGCGATCGCCGTAATCGCATCTTCGTGTCCCTTGAAAACGGCGGTCGGGGTGTTCCTCTGGGGCGACCAGACGGACACCTGTTTATCGTCGGAAGCGACGGCAAGCGAGAGGCGACCCGGTCGAACGGCAAGACGGTTGGCCGCTTTCGTATGCAGCCGGAGCAGGTTGATTTCATTGCCGAGCCGGGCGTCCCAGACGCAACAGGCCCCGTTTTCAAGGCCGGCGATTACAAAGGAACCGTCGGGCGTCAAGGCGAGGGAGCGCACCTCGGCAGGGGTCGCCAGCGTACTGAGCTTCGTTCCGGAACTCGTCGCCCAAGAACACACGGTCTTGTCGCGCGAACCGGTCCACAAAACGCTCCCGTCCCGGTTGAGAAAAAGGGTGGTGATCGGCGACTTGTGGACGTTGCGACCTTCCATTCGCGTGTTCGGATTCCCGGTCAGGCCGTCACGGATAATCACGGTCCGGTCAGAGGAAACCGTCGCCAGAATCTTACCGTCGCCGCTGTAGGCAAGGTCGACGATTTTTCCCGAATGCCCGGAAAGCGGCGTTCCCGGAAAAGGCGTTCGAGTCGCCGTCGTACCCGCCCGGGGATTCGCCTGAGGATTCGCCTGGAGAAAAAAAAGCGAGGGCAAGGAAGAAAACGACGACACCGGAAATCGGGACACGGCGAATGCTCCGCCATTCCGGGGAACGGGATTTTGGGACCCGGTGTTCCGGGGCGTGCCGTCCTCGATCCGTGTTTTCGCGCATCCCTGTTCCAAGCGGGGGCGGGAAGGCGCGAAAAGAAGCAACGCGATAAGGATGCACACGAGAAGCGTCAGCCCGATGCCGAGAACCATCCAGGCGACGGTGGAGTACGAAAGCGGCGGAACCGGGTCCGTGGAGCGACGCTCGAAACGAGGCGGCATCGTCGCCACCGAATCCCGGCGAGGGGGAACATCGACGATATCCGCCTTTTTCGACGCGGCCAGGTTGCCGGGTAATTTCGGCGGAACGAGGGAAGATTTCAATCCCATCGGCGGCGAGGCGATTTCCGCTCCCTGCGCTTCCCCCCGTTCTTTTCCCGGTTCTTCTTCGGAATCCTCCGGCAGGAGCAACTGGAAGATCGAATCGGACAGTTCTCCCTCCGGGTGGGACGGAATATCGGCTGCCGGATGGGTTGCCGGATCGGCCTTGGCCTGGTCGCCCGAGGAATACGGAACTCCCGGCTCGGACGCGGGTAAATCGAACAATCCCGGCTTTGCCGGAGGAGGAACCGAGGGCGGGATCGGCGGATTGGGACGATCGGACGGAGAAATCATGGCATCGACACGACATCAACACGTTGGACGCGTTCACGCAGGGAGACCGGATACGATCCGGCGTCTTTCCGGGCGGAACTTACAGGGAACCTCTAAAAAACCGCTTGCGAGCCGCGGTCTGCGGCTGCTTGAATGACGACAGTTGAATTATACTGGAAACGCGATGAAAACGACCATTCGGTCAAGTCTGCCTGCCGCACTCGCTCACCTCTAACTTCTGTTTGTATAAT
>DOMV01000096.1:3295-3459 GCA_003509805.1 Planctomycetaceae bacterium | reverse complement strand
GTCTTGCCCGATTCCTTCGCGTTAAACACTTTCGTCTTCTCGCGATTGACGACAAGTCCCATCCACCCTTCGATCTTTGCTTCCACCCACTTGACGATCCGTTCATCGATACGTCTCGCCATGATGACGAAATCGTCCGCGAATCGGACCAGCCGAGCGTTGGC
>DOMV01000096.1:3084-3240 GCA_003509805.1 Planctomycetaceae bacterium | reverse complement strand
GTTCGGTCGTTTCCTCGTCGTCCGTCCCTGCCCGTCCTTTTCGATGATCGGGGCCGTCAACCACATGCGGATCAGGCTCAACACCTGACGGTCCGCAATGCGGAATTCGACCGCCTTCATCAATTTGTCGTGTGGAATCGAGTCGAAATATCCCTT
>DOMV01000096.1:2608-3027 GCA_003509805.1 Planctomycetaceae bacterium | reverse complement strand
AGGAAATCCTCCTCAAATATCGGATCAAGAATCAACAGACAAGCCTGCTGAACGATCCGGTCTTTGACGGTCGGGATTCCAAGCGGTCTCGTTTTGCCATCCCCCTTGGGAATGTGGACTCTTTTGATCGGCTGCGGCTGGTAGGTCTTCGATTTCAGCGTCTCATGAATTTCGTCGATCAACCGGATCGCTCCGTATTGTTCGACTTCCTCAATGGTCTGCTGGTCGATTCCCGGCCCGCCGTCGTTACGTTGAACGAGGCGCCACGCCGACCAAAGAACATCTTTCCGATAGATTCGATCGTACAGAGCGTAGAATCGAAACTTCGGTTCTCGTTTGGCCTTTTCAGCCAGTTTTCGCCTCAGTTGAGAGACTTTCGGCAGGATCGGTTTCCCCTTATCGAAACGATAAGGATCGTC
>DOMV01000096.1:222-2495 GCA_003509805.1 Planctomycetaceae bacterium | reverse complement strand
GGTTATTCATTCCCGTGTTCGGTCGGACGAGGTCGTTTATTACCACCGACCAGTCCGTCGCTTGGGATCTCCCAAGTTCCTGACCCAACTTTCGACGCCCGCTGTTCCCTTGCACCCCGGATCGCCCGACGACTGCATGTACCTGTTGCTTGGTCGTCGATGCTAGACTTCGCCCTATGGGGAAGGTTGGTCACGATCAAATTGATGCTAACGAGGCCGTGTACGGATTCACTTTCGTTACGGCTGGCGTCTTTGTTCGAACGAATCTCATCCGCCCGCCGGTTGCCCCGCGAACGTGTCGTCGAACTACATGTCAAACAGGCTATTCCATGGAAAACACCTTTCAGTTTTCAAGTTGAGCCAAGCTTCGCTTGGCGATACCCCACCGGCATGGAAATGACGGATGGTACGGGAATGACAATTCTACTCTGACTCTGACTCATAACCTATTATGTTTATCATTGCAACGGACGAAGCCGGTTACGGCCCGAATTATGGGCCGTTGGTCGTGACGGCCACGGCATGGCAATTCGATTCAGAAACCCCGGAAGATATTTTTCCGGCCCTCGCCGCCGATCTCAAAAAAGACGGCGTTCTGATTGACGACTCGAAAAATGTTTATCATGCAGGTTCGCTTGGCCCACTGGAAAACGTGGTGCTGGGCGTGCTGGATTCTTTCGATAAAAGATGTCCGAATGCGTATTTTGCTCGCGCCAATCTCTTTTCGTCTCGTGATAGAATAAGCGGTTGTGCGGTTCCGTGTCTCGATTCAGCGCGAAAATTGGTCATTCAAGAAATTTCAAAAAATTTCGCCTCTGTTCTTGCAAAACATGGTGCTCGTTTCGTGTCGGCCAAGTCACGCTCCGTTTTTCCGGCGGAGTTCAATGAACTGCTCGAAAGGTACGATTCCAAAGGCACACTGCTGTCCAACGAAACCCTCGGACTGATTGGCCTTATGCTGCCCTTGCTCGAAGGTGAACCAGCACTGATTCTCTGCGACAAGCATGGCGGCAGAAACCGCTATCTGGATTTGCTGACCACGTTTTTGCCGGAGGAATTCATTCAAGTCGTCACGGAAAGTCGGGAAAAAAGCGTGTACCGGGTCAATGAGCGAAAAATGGAGTTCCGATTTCTGGCCAAGGGCGACAGGCTACTGCCGGTGGCCTTGTCGTCGATGATTTCCAAATATGGCCGGGAATTGGCCATGCTTCGGTTCAACGAGTTTTGGCAATCGCACATTCCGAACCTGAAACCCACGGCAGGCTATCCCGAAGATGCGAGGCGTTTCCAGAAAGACATCGCCGCGAAACAACAAGAACTCGGCATTGAAAACAAGACGATTTGGCGGGAGAAGTAACAATTTCAAAGCACGTAGCGTAAGCAGTATCAAGTCTTCACTCCGCTTTGTGCTCCGAAATAGTGCTCTAACATTGCTTTTCTGCCACGACGAACAAATTCGCCCCCGGCAGAGGCAGCCAGCCGGAGAGCGGGGACAGGGCGTTGAGAATTTTGAGCTGTACTTTACCGATCTTCTTCCGGCCTAGCAGCACGCCGTTCACATACCACGAAAAAAAGGCCGCACTCTGCAAACTCTTGCAAACCGACACGTTGAAACCGGCCTCTTGCAGTAGTTTCACAAGATGTTTGCGCGTGTAGCGGCGTCTGTAGCCCAGTTCTTTGTCAATGTTGCAGAAAAGCGTTGTGCAACGAGGCACGACCAGCACGAGTTTTCCGCCCGGCCTGAGCATGTCGTGCAAACGGCCAAGCACACGCGCTTCGTGTGCCACTTTTTGCAGGCTGTGGATGTAGAGGATGCTCTCAACATCACGATGCGGGACAGGTTCCTCTGAATCGGGATCGAACGACAATACGTCGACCACGGCGTTTCCGTCATAAAGGTTTTTGAGAAAGTCAAGGCATTCCGGGCGGTGATCGGTGACATAAAAGTTTTCGCGCTGAGGCAAAAGCCGCGAAATCAGGCCGCTGCGGGCATCGACTTCCATAATCCGATTGCCGAGAAAAGGCAAGGAACGGCGAACGATGTCTTGATAGTAGCGACGAAGGCTGTCCGGTGAATACTTTTCTTGCAACGCATCGGACTCTTTCGTGTAGTCGTCCAAGAACCAGTATTTCGCAATCGTCCAGATGGCACTTACGCCGTCTTTCCAGCCGATTTTCTTTCCTTCGCTGTAGTGCCGGCCATGATAGCTGATCGGCACTTCATAAACGCTCAGACCTCGCTTGGCCACCTTCGCCGTGATTTCCGGCTCGAT
>DOMV01000096.1:0-123 GCA_003509805.1 Planctomycetaceae bacterium | reverse complement strand
AGCACTTTCCGCATTTCCCGGCTTGCGAAGCGGGAACCGTAAACCACATCGGCGTGGCCTGCGAGCAAAGGCCGCAAAACCTGCGGATACTCTTCAGGCGCATATTCGAGGTCGGCGTCCTGA
>DOMV01000272.1 GCA_003509805.1 Planctomycetaceae bacterium | reverse complement strand
AAAAACGCCGATTTTCATGGGAGGTTATGGTTAGTTGGTTATTGTGTCTGTGTCGTTTTTTCAATAAGAAATAAAAATTCCCGGTTCGGTTTTTCCGCTTCGCGGAGCCACTCGTTTGTCCACTTCATATCAGCCATCACGTTCTTTTTGTAATCGAGCTCAAGCGTTTCCAAAAGAGTGCCGTTGTTTTCCAATGTTTCCGCGAGTTCCTCCGCCGTCGCCCGGCCGCCGCTGCTGTACGATAAAATGATGTATTTGGCGTCCACGGCACGAATAAGGCGATCAATAGCTTCCGTTGCAATAAACCGTCCTTGCTCATTGCGTCGGAATTCTTCAAAAATCGACCCCGCCACAACGTCGGACGTGTCAACCCGTCTTTTCGCTTTACCGAACAATTCTGGCCGGTCATTCAAACAAACGGTCGTCCAAACATGGTAATACGATTGGTACCGAACCCGTGAAGGCGGCATTTTCTCGTTGTTGGAACCGTAAGGCGGATCAAAATAGGCCAAGTCGAATTTTCGATTTTTTATTGCCTCAAAAATATCGCCATGCAAAACTACGTGCTTCTCTTTGTTCACGAACAATTTCGGCACTCGTAATTTCATCGATTTGTACGAACGCGGCGACCACTCGGCCAAGTAGGACGCGAAATGACCGAGCGTGCTGTCAACCTCGTCGAGCGCGTACATCAACGAAGTCAGGGCGACGGATTTATCCGCCTCGTCCAATTTCAGACGCTCCATCTCTTCTCGAATACCATCGAGTTTTCTCGTGTTGTGTATCTGCCACGGTTTTTTCAGGCCATCGTCTTGAATGGACAAACCATCGTTCGGACTGCCGCCGTAGTGTTCGGTAAACCAACCATCCCGCGGATTCACGGCGTTCAGGTGGTCGATCAGTGGTTGATAGTTCTCCGGTTTCTTATTGTTTTTCAAATAACAGGTTGCCAATACGCTTGACCAAACGGCAAGGTCATTCGAGGTGACACGGTATCCTGATTGTGCCAAAGCCTGCGAAACGCGGGTGGAGCCGGAAAAACCGTCCAGGACTGTTTGGGCATCTGTTTTTGCAATCAGGCCGAGGATTTGCGGCAGCAGTTTCAATTTTGAACCGGCATATTTGATTCCTTCTGTTTGCGGCGGTTGAATGATTGCATCTCCGAAAAATGTACGTTGTATCATCTATTACTGTTCTTTATATGGGTGTTTATTAACGGAACAATAAACACCGCCGATGCGGGCGACCTCTTCGGACACCTTTTCGCAATCGACCGTCCGGGCGGGGGGCCGGAAACAGCGCTCGCCGCACCAACAGGTAAATACGCCTGTTTTCATTTTCGTGGGGAATGGAGAGTGGAGATTCATTCTTACGAGCCGGGAACTGTGTTCCCGGAAATTGGGCATTTCCCGCTCCCGGAGGGAAATGAGGTGGAATTCACCTATTCGCCGCCTGGACTGCGATCTTCGCAATATAGTTTTTCATGCTATGTACATTGCTAATACCGCTTGTAGCAATTTTCTTCACCGTAGAGCGTGCGGCTTTGGTTAATGTGCGCCAGTTTGTTGCGTCTTCATAGATCACGCCTTTTGCATCAATAATTTTCAGAGATGTGATATTACCATGCGAATATTGCCCTATTGCGGGCAGATAGGTCACCGGATCAGAAAAATACGCAAAACGGTAATAAGTCGACTGAATTGGTGCATACCACTCCTCATTGCCGACCATTGGCTGACCAAAAGTATAGGCTCTAATTGACTGATGACCATATTCCGTCTGAAAATGGCGTGTCGCTAGCATAGCCAATGCTCCGCCCAAACTATGGCCAGTAATCCAGATTGGTCGTTTGGTATTTCCTATCATTTGGTACAAATGTTGATTTATCTCCTGCCTAACATACCCAAGCGCATTATGAAAACCAGTGTGAACACGCCCGCCATTATCATGTTTCAAAGTACAATTTTATGTCTGTAAAAGCATCCATTATGTTTTCCGTTCCTCTGAACGCAAGCACAATCGCATCGTTTCTTTCCGCCAGAAAGCCTTGAGTGTCTCTACAGTCAAAAGGAATGACAGTATGAAAATGAAATTTTTGGAAACTATCATAAGATGTTGGATCATTCAGATAAGCGGCGCAAGACGCATGAGCTAACGATAATGCGTTCCTCAGATAATTCCTTCTTCCAGTCTGTAACGAGTTGTTGGCATGGCTTCTCCCTATGATTTATGGTAAACACTCTTTTTTTTCTGCTTCCAGCCCCCTCACCCTAACCTGTCACTCGCGATCTCACAAATGGAGCGGCGAATGCCAAACAACTCGTGAGCACTTCATCCGGGGACACAGTCCCCGGCTCGTATTTTGCCGCTTCCTTACGCTCGCGGCTCCGGAACGACGTGCTCATCCGTTTTTCCAAAGTTCCTCGCAGCCCAGGTCGATGGCGTCGTTCCAGGAAACGCCGTAACCGCCGGGTTCGACCTGCACCGACTTGACGAAGCCGGGATGCCGGAACAATAGCGTAAACGCCGGGTGACCCTTCCAGCGATTCAAATCGTACTCTTTTTCGATGCCGTTCTCGAAATGCACCCGCAACCGAAACGGCTCGATTTCGCAAACCGATCGAACGCGGTGAAATTGGGATTCCGGGCGTGAGGGTTGTTGCGGCATTATTTACTCCAAACCGGGAATCTGCTTGAATTCCTGCGTATCCCACATTTTTTGCAGTTCCGACCGGTGAATTTCGGCCCATTCTTTCACGAGCCGCTCCGCGCGATTGGGCAAATCACCTTCGATGACTTCGAGCGACGCAAGATCGACCAGGCCGTTGTACTCTCCGTAGATTGCGTGAAAATGCGGCGGCTGATGCTCCCTCTGGAGGAAAAACATCTTGATGACGATTCCGTAAAACCTTGAAATACAGGGCATGGCCGATTTTTTCGTTTTTCGCAAAGGTCCACCGCTTCCGTACGGTCGCGGCTCTGATGGTCGTCGTTATTTCTCCGGCAAATCCGTCAAGCGGACGCCGTTAAAGGTGAAGTGAAGCGGGCCTTGATACGCTCCGCTGTTACGGACCGCGTTTTGCCGTCTGAAAAGTTCTTTTGTCAAGCCCGATGTGGTCCACTCGTTGCCTTCAAACTTGACGGTGCGTTCCCCGCAAACGACAGCGACGATTTTCGGGTCGGCCACGAATTTGATTTTATCGCCGTTCTTCAATCCCCTTTCGTAGAAGTTGAACAGCTTGCCCTTCTTCCGTTTCCGTTGCGCTCGGCTTTTGTTTGTCTTGGCCGTCGTGTTTTCGGACGGAGCGGCGATTTTTCTCTCGCCTCCATACGTCACGAGGGCATCGTCGAGCAAGCCGGCGATGTCTTACAGGATATCCGCGGCGTCCTCGGGTTTGATGTTGAAAAACTCGCGATTTTTTCTGATACGCAATCCGGAATTGAGCTTGCCCACGTTTTTATGAAAAAGCCGCTCCGCCTCGTTAAACTTCGCTGTTTTGAGCGTCGCGTACACTTCGTAGGGCAGCGGAACGGCTGTGTTATCCAGTTCCTTCGAGCGGATGTCGGGAAATCGCGCGCTCTTGCCGACCTTCACCCAGTCTTCCTTGAAGCTCGGATTGATGAGAACATAGACGTAACCGGTTTTGGGTTCCATGATTACTCGAAATTGTTGAAAAATGTCACTCAGCGCCGTGCCCGTGAGAAGTTTTTTTCTCGCATAGGCCCCAAAGGGACACTCATAAAGTAGCCGGGGTGTGCGCCATACTCGCCGAACCCCCGGAACTGTTGGCGTTGTATTTCATTTCCGTGGGTTCGGCGGGACGTCTCACCCACGGCTACCCTATGCGCCCCCGTTGGGGTCGGAGAGACAACTCACACTTTGTATTTCACACGCCGCACTTCACGAAGTGTTTGTCGATGCACAGGGTTTTCGCGTCGATGCCGAGGGCGAGGCCGACCAGGTCGGACAAATAGTACACCGGCAAATCCAGTTTTTCCTTGAATCGCTTCTCAATCGCCGACTGCTTCATATCGAGGTTGACGTGACACATCGGGCAGGCGACGACCATGCAGTCGGCGCCGTGTTTCTTCGCGTTCGACAAAATTTTGTACGACAAGTCTTCGACCGAATCGCCGTCGGCGAGCGTGAGGCCGGCCCCGCAGCATTCGGTCTTGTAGTTCCAGGCCCGCACCGGTTCGGCACCCAGCGCGGCGAGCAGGTCTTCCATGGAACCCGGGTTTTCGCAGTCGTCGAACTTCAAGTCCTTCGGCGGTCGGGTCAACAGGCAACCGTAATAACAGGCGGGTTTGAAGCCGTCGAGTTTCCGGACCGCCCGGGCTGTGAGTTCGTCGATGCCGCACCCCTGGAAAATCTGGACCAGGTTGACGACCTCCGTTTTGCCGCTGACCGTGTCTTCGACGATTTCCGACATTTCCGTTCGCAACGACTCGGAATCCTTGAGCATGTTGCCGACCTTGATCAACTCCATGGAACACATCGGGCAGGGTGCGAAAACCTGTTCGAATCCGTCGCGTTCGGCGATCGCCAAGGTGCGCGCCGGGAGCGCCGTCGCCAGTTTCCGGTTGATCGAATGCGCCGCCGTCGCGCCGCAACAGATCCAGTCGTCGAGTTCCGCGAGTTCGACGCCGAGCTTTTCCATGCAGGCCCGAACCGAACGTTCGTAATCGTAGGAGGAACCGTGGAGGGCACAACCGGGATAATAACCGTATTTCATTTGGAGATAAAAGTTAAGAGTTAAAAGTTAAGAGTTGAAGACGCCTACAAATACACGTAACGCTTTCAAGGCATCACTGTCAACTTTCAACCTTTTTTTCGCATTTCTTGAAGATCCGCCGAACGAGCGCCTTGTCCTTGAGGGGACCACCGAGCTTGACGTGCAGTTTACCCTTGAGGAGCATGGCAGGACCGAGATGGGCATCCTTGAGCGCCGACGGAATGCTTCGCAGGGGATTGGTCGAGACGTCGCCGAAAAATCCGAGCGTTTTGTACAGGACGACCATTTCCAGTTCGTTGGTCCGGCCGTTGCGCCGCAGGATTTCGAGGAACGCCTTTTGAAACGCGACCGTCCTTTGATAGTTCGCGTGGACGGTTTTCCGCCGGATCGAAATTTGTTTCAGGGCATCCAAGACCCCGGCGATGTCGACCGATTTCGGGCACCGGGCCGAGCAGGTCAGGCAACTGACACACTGCCAGACGGCGGCGCTCCGGGAGGCTTCCACGACGTCGCCGTACTGGACCATACGAATCAACGTACTGGGAAGCCGGTCCATCTTCTGTCCCTGGGGGCACCCGGCGGAGCATTTGCCGCATTGATAACAATCGGCAACGGAAGTATGGGCAATTTCTTCAACAAGGGCGATATCGGGGTCGGTCGTCGTTTTCATGGCAAAAATCGCGGGCTGGTCGCGCCGTGGAAAGAAGTTCCTTATGGGTGTATGAACGTGATCCTCTTGTGGAAAGAGTATTATACCCACCCGGCACGAAGAAAACAATCGTAACACGCAACCGGATTCGCCAAAAGGATGCGACAAAGAGCACGACTACCGATATACTGGAAACGCGATGAAAACGGACATGTGGTCAAGTCTGCCTGCCGCACTCACTCGTCCTCAACTTCTGTTTTTTCAAGCGTTTAAGATGATCGTTCGAGCGGCAGACGATTGTTCGCGGGGAAAAACACGCCGCATTTTCATGCCGTTTAGAAGTATAATAAAATACCGATAAACAAATAACGAATACGGACGGCGCTGTCTTCAAGGAATGTTTACATGCCGCAGATTCGTATGTTACAATGGGGTCGGTCCTGACTGAAAAACGCAACCGGCTTCGGTGGAAAAAACCGTCCCATAACGACCGCTATGTTTACGATCGACCATGACCGCGTTGCCGTCCATGAAGTGCATACCTGCGTTCTGGGGAGCGGCGCCGCCGGTCTCAACGCCGCGTTGCAATTGAAACGGCATGGCATCGACGATCTGCTGCTTTTGACCGAAGGATTGGACAAGGGCACGTCGATCAATACGGGAAGCGATAAACAAACATACTATAAGCTCGGTTTGTACGGCGGGGAACCGGATTCCCCGCACAAGATGGCCGCGACGTTTTTCGACGGCGGATCGATGCACGGCGACACGGCCCTGATCGAAGCGGCGCTTTCGGCCCGGGCATTCTACAACTTGCTCGAACTCGGGGTCCCGTTTCCCCAGGATCGGTTCGGCCAATTCCCCGGCTATAAAACCGACCATGATCCGTTGCAACGGGCCACGTCGATCGGGCCGTATACGTCGCGTGCAATGTGTCGGGCACTCATTGCCGCGATCAAGCGCATCGGCGTTCCCGTCAGGGAAAATCGCATCGCCGTCAAATTGCCGACGCTCGCGGGCGAATCCGATTCCGCCGCCCCGCGCGTCGCGGGAGTCCTGTGCGTCGACACCCATGCGCCGCCCGATGCGTGCCTCGAACTTTATTTGTGTGAAAATCTCGTGTTCGCCGTCGGGGGGCCCGGCGGCCTGTACCGGGAGAGCGTCTATCCCGTCCCGCATACCGGCGGCATCGGCCTTGCATTGGAAATCGGCGCGGAAGCCCGGAATCTCGCCGATTCGCAATACGGCCTCGCATCGACCCGGTTCCGTTGGAACGTTTCGGGCACATACATGCAGGTGTTGCCGCGACTCGTCTCCACGGCGGCGGACGGGGCGAGCGACCGTCGCGAATTCCTGCTCCGGTATTTCGGGACTCCTGAAAAAACAGCCTGTGCCGTCTTCCTCAAGGGATATCAATGGCCCTTCGACGTTCGGAAAATCGACGGTTCCTCCCTGATCGACCTGGCGGTCTTCATCGAAACGGTCGAGAAACACCGGCGTGTCTTTCTCGATTATCGCACGAATATGACGGGGCTCGACGTGACCGTGTTGCCCGGAGAAGTCCGCGATTACCTGGAAAAAAGCGGCGCGCTTTCCGGCACCCCGATCGAACGCCTGGCGAAAATGAATATGCCGGCCGTCGAATTGTATCGCGAACACGGCATCGATCTTGCGCGGGAACCGCTGGAAATCGCCTTGTGCGCGCAGCACAACAACGGCGGCCTGGCGGTCGGCCCGTGGTGGGAATCGACGAATATCCGCCACCTCTTCCCGGCAGGCGAAGTGGCGGGCACCCACGGCATC
>DOMV01000482.1 GCA_003509805.1 Planctomycetaceae bacterium | reverse complement strand
GGGAAGCCCGCTGGATCCGGTCGAGCGCGGCGGCGGACAGCGCATCCTTTTCATCGCCGTCGGTCAGGAAAAAGATCACCTCCGGTTTCATCCGCAAGGCCCGGATCAGCGGGGCCTCGTGGTCCGTTCCCCCGGCCGGCAATGTCCCGTCGATGATCCGCTTGGCGGCGGTTTTGTTGATGTCGTCGGCCGCTTTGAGTACCTCGCCGAAGATCGCGCTCATCGTGTCGCTGTAAAAAACGACGTTGAAACGGTTCTCCGGCGTCAGCGAATCGACTGCCCTGCGGAGTTCCGCTTTCGCTTCCCGGAAAGGCCGACCACCATCCTCCAACATGCTGCTGCTCCGGTCGATGACGAACACGAAACGTTGCGCGGTTCCTTCCGTTCCCCAAAACCGGACCTTCGTTTTACCGCCGCCCGGGCCGGCCCCCGTTCCCGCACGGTCCGAACCCGTCAACCCGGCTCCCGTGTTGAGCGAGGTCACATTTCCGATACCCGGCTGCCCCCGGGGCGAGGAAACGCCGATCGCGGTCTCGGGCAACGAATCGGCGATCGCCTGTTCGCTGAAACGTTCTTCGAACATATCGCGCATCGAGGGAGTGGCCGCCGCGGGGCTTTCGGTATGCGTGTTGCCGTCCGAATCGCTGTAGACACGTCCCTCCTCGCCGTCCTGCTTGAAAACGATGCCGGCGTTGTTGAGCCGTTCGCCGGGAGGGGAATCGGGGTTGCCCCTCACACTGACGAAGAAGAAAAGGAGCAGCAGGATCAGGGCATGGAAAACGAGCGATCCGAACCAGGAAGAGAAGACGAACCCGTACGCGTGCCTGTCCTTCCTTGCCGTCCGCCCTGCCGCTTTCCCTTCCGGAGCGGTCGATCCATGCCGGGGCGTTTGCCTGGAATTCCCATTCATGCGGACGGTCTCTACTGTAGGCGGTGTCAAATTGCGATTTTGGACTGCGCGTTTGGCCTGCGATTTTTGGACATTGTCCGATGTTTGCAGTGTGACAGGTTTCCGTCACCTGGCGGGCATCCCCGCGTCCGGGAGCGTCGTATCGGCACTGATCGGTCCGGTGGCCCGGCCGTCGAGATAGTTGTAAACACGGACCGAGGAAAGCAATCGTTCATACAGGGCCGCGACCGCGAGATTCAGCTTTTTGTCGTAGATGTCCGCGACGATATCGGCCTGGACGTCGGCAAGCGGGATGTCGGTCGCATCGGTGCGTCCCTGGCAATAGAGGATGACGTAGACGCCTCCTTCCTGGACGATCGAGGAAATTTCGCCCGGCGCCAACCGGAACGCTTCCTTTTCGAGCGTCGGATAGCCGCCGTAATTCCGGATCGACGGAATCACCCCGCGGACGAGCCGGCTGTCGTCGATCGAGAATTGCTCGGCCAGGTCGCCGAAGTTCTCCTCGGTCGGCAACCGTGTCGCCTTGTTCCAGACGTCCATCGCGTGTTTTTCGTTTCTCATGAAGATCGCCAGGCAACGGACTTGAGGCCCGAAATTGGCTTCATAACCTTTTTGGACGTCGTCCTGCGTCACCTGGACGCCGGCGCGGACCATTTTTTTCATGGCGAGCATCGGCCACACGGTATTCGTACGGTAAATATCGACGCTCACCCCGGCCTCCGTTGTCGCCTGGGCCAGCCAGCGCGGGATATCGGGCGTTCCATCCTGGAGCAGCGGGAGGTTCCTGACGGCCATCTCCCGAATTTCGTCGTCGATCTCCGCATTGGAAATCGTGATGTTACGTTTGCGGCATTCCTGTTCGACGAGGAGTTTGCCGATCATTTCGTTCAGGAGCGTCTTGCCGTGACGGCGGACACAGCGGTCCGCGAGCCGTTCCGTGGAGATCGTTTGCCCGTTGACCACGGCGGCGACGTCCGGGTGCTGTTTCGAACGTGCCGGGTCGGTCAGGAGAACGTCGATCTTCGCCCGGTCCATCAGCTCGTCGAAAACGACACCGGAAATCTTCCGGATTTTTTCGTTGCGCACATGGAGTTCAAGCTGCGCCTGGACCTTGGCGATATCGACATCCTGTGCCGGGTAATGCTGCTCGCACTTAAAGACGACGAAAAAACCCTCGGGCCACTCGAAAACCTGGGAGATTTCCCCCGGTTTCAGGGCGAACGCGGTTTGTTCGACGATCGGCTGATACGCGTGGCGGCGGATCGGGTGGAGCAGTCCACCGTACGGTTTGCTGGCCGTGTCGATGGACAGATTCTTGGCGACCGATTCGAAAGAATCGGGATTGGCGACCACTTCGGCCCGGGCGCGCTCGGCCTCGGCCTTCGAGGGAAGCACGATTTGGCGGACCTGTACGGAAGGCCCGAACCGGGACTCGAACTCGCGCCGGATTTCCTCCTTGTCGACTTCGAGGCGTTGTCCGGCAAGTTTGGTCAGCGCCAACAGCGGGGCGATCAGGTTTTCAATATAATCAGTCCGATCGCATCCTTTCTGCTCCTCGATCAGTTTCAGCCAATCCTCGGTCGAACGGTCGTAGGTTTCCGCCAAACGCTTGATCTCGGCGTTGATCTCCTCCTGCGTCACCTGGATGTTCCGTTTTTGACATTCGTCGAAAATAAGCTGTCGCTTGATTTCATCCTTGAGCATTTCCGGACCGAACTGCCGCAGGGCTTCGGCGGCAAGATGGTTCTTGAGAATCTTGTCCTCCCCGACCTCGGCGACGATTTCGGGCATGGTCACACTTGCAGTGACGGCGGGAACCTGCGGTGTCGGCCGAGCCTGTTTAGCCGGACCGACCTGATCCCGGGCCTGTAAAATGCCGGACAACAGAACCATGAAAAACAGAATCGTGAAAAACACGACCGGGAAAAACGGGGCTGCGGAAAACCGGGCTGCGGAAAACAGCGTCATGGAAAAAGGCAAACGGATGTTGCGGGGGATATGGCGTTGCATCAATGTAATTCTCCAAATTGGGTTCGGGATTCGACCCGGAACGATACCCGATCGGAAAAAAACGGTCAAGAGCGGTTTTTGTACCTATACCGCAACCGGCCTGAAAGCGTTCCCGCGAACAATCGCTTGTCGCTTGAACGAAACGTGCAACAAGATATTTGCAAATATCTTATGGCGAGTGAGTGCGACAAACAACCTTGACCAAACAACCTTGACCAAACAACCAATTTCACCGCGTTTCCCGTATAATCCGAGGCTGTGCGGCCCCTTGTCAGAGCCGTTTTCTCCAATCATCCAGGAGTCGAAAGGCGTCCATAGGCGAAAGCGACTCCAGATTCAGGGCCCTCAACTCTTCGATGACCGGGTGATCGTCCGGCCCGAACAGGGAGAATTGGATCCGTCCGACGTTCGCGACGCGACGTGCTTTTCGTTGTTCCGGGTCTTTTTCGACCCCGATGGCCGTCGCTCGAACATGTGTCCGCTCAAGCTCTTCGAGAATTTCCTCGGCGCGACGCAGGACCCGTTGCGGAACACCGGCCAACCGGGCGACATGGATTCCGTAGCTTTTGTCGGCGGCACCGGGCACGATTTTGTGCAAAAACGCGATTTCCCCGTTGTGTTCCCGGATCGCGACATTCCGATTCGTAATCCCGGTAAAAGTTTCCTCCAAATCGGTCAACTCGTGATAATGGGTTGCGAAAAACGTGCGGCAACCGATTTTATCGTGTAAATACTCGACGACCGCCCAAGCGAGCGAAATCCCGTCATACGTGCTGGTTCCGCGCCCGATTTCGTCGAGGATGACCAGGCTTTTCGGGGTCGCCATGTTCAAAATCCGGGCCGTTTCGGTCATTTCGACCATAAACGTGCTTTGGCCGCGGGAAATCTCGTCGCTGGCCCCGACCCGGGCGAAAATACGGTCGACGACACCCAGTTCCGCTTCCCGCGCCGGAATGAAACTGCCGATTTGCCCCATCAACGTCAGCAGCGCAATTTGCCGGATGAAGGTGCTTTTCCCGGCCATGTTCGGACCCGTGATAAGCTGAATCCGACCCGAGGAATCGTCCGAAACCGTATCGTTCGGGACAAAGGTTCCCTGTGATTCGATCGCGTCAAGCACCGGATGTCGGCCGTCGATGATTTTCAACACCGGTTCGGGAACGATTCGGGGCCGGCAATATCCCCGATCCCGGGCAAGGACGGCGAAATTTGCCAGGACGTCGAGATGGGCGAAAGCGGCCGCCGTTTTGTGCATCGCGCCGCGGTTTGCGATGGTCTGTCGGACCAGTCGCTCGAAAATCTCCGCTTCCAATTCGCAAGCCCGTTCGTCGGCCGTGAGGACTTTTTCCTCATATTCTTTCAATTCAGGCGTAATATAGCGCTCGGCGTTTTTGATCGTCTGCTTGCGTACGTATGACGGGGGAATCTTGTCGCGATTGACGTTCGTGATCTCGATGTAATAACCGAAAACCCGGTTGTATCCGACTTTCAGCTTCGGGATCCCGGTCCGCTCCGTCTCCTCCGCCTGGTATCGCGCGATCCATTCCTTTCCACCCTGTTTGAGCCGGCGATATTCGTCGAGTTCGGCATGAAAACCGTCGCGGATGAACCCTCCTTCCCGGCTGTTGATCGGGCATTCCTCGACCAGCGCCTCGGTAAGTGACTTACACAGCGTTTCGCAAGGATCGACCAGTTCGCGGAGCGTCCGGAGCAGGGTCGAGGACGCGGGGCCGAGCAGTTCGTGAAAAACGGGAACAACCAAGAGCGTCCGGCCGATACAGGCAAGATCGCGAGGCGTTCCGCGGCCCTGGCCGATCCGGGTCATAAGCCTTTCAAGATCATAGACTTTCCGCAAATGTTCCCGCAGCGCTGTCGCGGTCCGGTCGTCGGCACACAGTTCGGCAACCGCGTCTTGCCGGGCCTCGATTTCCCGGATGTCCGTGAGCGGCGCACCAACCCAGTCGCCGAGCAGCCGGGCGCCCATCGACGTCGTGCAGTGATCGAGAATGCCCAGGAGCGTGTTGTCCCGCCGACCTTCCCGCATCGTTCGCGCGATTTCCAGACTCCGGCGACTCGCTTCGTCGATTTCCAGTTGCCGCCCGGTCCGGTACGGGATCAACGTANNGAGATGCTCCAGCGACCGGCACTGCGTTTCCCCCAGGTAATCGAGCACGGCGCCGGCCGCGCGAAGAGCGGGAACATCCGCCTTGCCGTCGGTGAAACCGAAGCCTTCGAGCGTCGCCGTCTTGAAATGGCGGCACAGGTTTTCCAGGGCCGTCTTGAACCCGAACGCCCACTCAGGCCGGCGCGTCACCATGATTTTTTCGAGCGGAATCTCTTCTCCATACGTATCCGGGACGAGCAGCTCCGTCGGATGAATCCGGGCCAACTGGTCGGCCAATTGCCGCCGAGGGAGCGTCGCGGCCTCGAATTTCCCGGTCGAAAGCTCCACCCAGGAAAGACCGCGACATTCCGGATCGTCGGTGTCGGGAACGATCGCCGCCAAAAAATTGTTCGTCCGGGGATCAAGCAGCGCATCTTCCGTCACGGTCCCGGGCGAAACGATCCGGGTGATTTCGCGTTTGACGAGTCCCTTGGCCTTTTTCGGATCTTCCATCTGTTCGCAGACGGCGGCCCGGTATCCGGCGGTGATCAGCTTGCCGATATAAACGTCGAGTTGATGGTAAGGAAAACCGGCCATCGGCATCGCGTCGGCGCCTTTGGCGCGGCTCGTCAGGGCCAACCCGAGCACCTGGGCGGCCGTTTTGGCGTCGTCGTTGAACAGTTCGTAGAAATCGCCCATGCGGAAAAGGAGCAACGCCCCGCCGCACATCGTTTTGGCGTCGAAATATTGCCGCATCATCGGCGTCAGACTTGCATCGCTCATGAAAAAACGGGGGACGAAAGGAAAGTCCGGTTAAACGAACAACGGGCAAAATCGGAGCCTGCAAGGTACGATTGCTCTCCGCGAAAGAATCGCACCTTGGTGTCAGGCTCACCATTCGCGGCCAAAGGGGCTTGCATCGCCGTGCTCGAAAACATCGTGCTCCGGAAGCCCCTTGGCTCATTTGTTATGCGGAGCACCGTATGCCGAAGCCGGTTGAGTCACAGGCAAACACCGCACGCTCAACCGCCCGCTCAACCGTCCGGCCACACTCCGGGCTGCGTTGTGTCCGGAGGGCAGACTCGCGAACCGTCGGCTTTGGGAAATTGCGGCCAATTTCAGGAAATTTCAATGGCTTCCGGTATCCTCCTGTTGCGATCAACGCTGTTGAGGCCGGGCTTCCGGTGGGATCGCAAACGCCTGGTGCAGACCGTCGCCGACGGTCAGGAGCCACAGGAGGCCGCCGCGTTCAAAAACGACATCGCGTTCCCCCACGTGGATGAGAACGCCGCGAAACGATCCGGCGTCGATACGGTCCCCGATTTTCGCCTTGACGATCGTGTCGGTGGTCCGCTCGGTCAACCAGACGACCGTCTCTCCGTCGATTTGCTGGATCGACGTCAGGTAGGTGTAATCGGCCTTGTCGACCCCGCCGCGCGCAGACCGCATCAGGTTTCGTTCGGCAATCAGGCGATACGCTTCGAAACGGTCCGAAGCGAGACGGCGAAAATACCCTCCCGGCAGGCGGTCGGCCGGCGGAAAAGGATCACCGGGCGTCGCCGGAGGGATCGCGACGGCCTCGATCGTGAGTACCATGTCGAGTTGTTCGGAATTCTCGACCGGCGTCAGACTCATGGAGACGATCCGGTGGAGAAAGACGGCCCAGTAGAATTCGTAGAGAAACCGGTCGATCCGGTCGAGTGTTCCGCGGCTTCGCACCTGGAAACGGTATTGGTAGGCGAATCGCGATTTGACCGGTTCGGAGGATTGGACGGCGGGATTGTCCAGGTCGCAAAAATCAAGGACTTCGAGCAGCCAAAACTGGTAAAGCGATCGGGCGGCGGTCGGGGTGAGCGGCAGGGAACGTTGGTACAACGGCGCATCGGCCGCGATCGTTTGCCGCATGAGCCCGATGGAGTGCGTTCCCCGTTCGATTCGCCGGTTCGCTTCGTCGATCCGTTGTTGCAACCCGGCTCGCGGCTCCTTGTAAAACACGGTGTAGATCCGGACGCCGCCGTACCAGGCGCCGACTACGAGAACGATCAGGATTGCGAGAATACTTCGCAGATTTTTCATGCGGATACGGCGTTGTGACGGCTAAGTTGCGACGGCTGAGTTGCTCGTGTTCTGAAATCGTCAATTGTCCATTTGCAATGCAGCGGCCGCATTTCAGGCGGTTAGGCTTCGAACGGCAAGACAATCCTCCCGCGAACCATCGCCTGCCGCTCGAACGATCCGTGTAAACACTTACATTAACAAAGGTTGTGGGCGAGTGAGTGCGGCAGGC
>DOMV01000356.1:190-9423 GCA_003509805.1 Planctomycetaceae bacterium | reverse complement strand
CGCGCCGGCGGGTCCGTGGCTCGGCTAAACGGTCAATGGACACATTTAACCCTGGTTGGATACTATTACGTTTTTCAAATCACCTGCAATGAAAACCATATCCCTATTCACGCCTTTCGTTTTGTCGATCATCCTGCTCCTTCCAGCCGCCGCGGCGATCCGGGCCGGTGAACAGGACCCGAAAACCACGGAAAAAATCGCCGCGGAAAGAATCACGGATGAGAAAGCCGTCGATGCGAAAGCCACGGATGAGAAAACGATGGATGAGAATCCGGGCCTGAAATATCTTGAAGAAGCGACGGAACGCAAGCTGCAACCGACCGGGGACGACGATTTGAGCGTGGTGATCGGCCTGTGCGAAAAAGCGATCAAGGAAGGGCTCGTCGGCGGGAATTTGGATTTTGCCCGGCAATTGCTCGCGGCGACCCGGCTCCAGCGGGGCCTGTTTCTCGGGGACAATCTCCTGAACGTACCGCCGAAACAACTCCCCAAAGGCTGGGAGACGATCCGGACCCGCGCGATGGACGACCTCCGTGCCGCCGCCGAGGTCGATGCCAACCAGCCGAAGGCTTATCTGATGCTGGCCCAGTTGGCGACGCTCCCGCCCGGCGACGAGAAAATCGTGACGGAATCGCTGGAAAAAGCGATTGCCGCCGCCGGCGACGACAAGGAAATCCGGACGAAGGCGCTCCTGATGCAAGTCCTGATCGAGAAGGATTCGGCCCGGCGCGAGGAACTCCTGAACAAAGCGCTTGAGGAATCGGACGACGCCCCGGAATTGCTGATGGTCCAAGTCGGAAATTACGTCCAGCTCGAAAAATACGACGAAGCGATCGAGGTGCTCAAAAAGCTGATCGAACAAATGCCGGACAATCCCGCACTCCTGCACATGGTTTTGGAAATCCGGCTCCAGCAGGAAAAATTCGACGACGCGCTGAAGGTTCTCGACGTTCTCCTGGAAGGGGATCCGCGAAACAAGGCGGGCTATCTTCTCCAGAAAGCGCGTATTTTCGAACTCCAACAGAAGTACGACGAGGCGATCGCGACGTTCGATCTCCTCCTGAAGGACGATCCCCGCGACGAGGAAGGCTACCTGTTCCAAAAGGCCCGCATCCTCGCCATCCGGAAAAAATACGACGAGGCGATCCCGGTGCTCGACGAACTGCGGCGCAAACGGACGGACGACCCCCAGGTGCTCTGGCTTCGCGGAGCGATCCACCTGGAAAAGCGGAACTATGAAAAAGCGATGAAGGATGCCGATGCCGCGCTCCGGCTTGTTCCCGATTATGCGTTGGCGAAACGGCTCCGGATCGATATTTTCGCCGCTCGGAAAGATTTTGTCGAGGCGGAGAAAGCGGCCCGCGAAATGCTCGCCGAGGCCGGTGTCCCGGAAATCGCGGACACGGAGAACGCCGAGGCGGAACGGGAGGAAAATCCCGAGGCGACCACGCTACGATTGCATCTCGCCTCCGTTTACCTGCCGGCCAAAAAGAGCGGCAAGGCCCTGGAGATCACCGAGTCGGTGCTTGACGGAGAGCCGGACAACCTTTTTGCGCTGCGGATCAAGGCCAATGCGTTGCTGAATGTCGGCCGGCACAGCGACGCGGCCAAAACCTTCGAGGCGATCCTGGAGCAGGAACCGGAAGACGAAGTCGTGTTGAACAACCTTTCCTGGCTCTTGTCCACCTCGCCGCTCGACACGATCCGCGACGGCAAGCGGGCCTTGGAGTTGGCGACCAAGGCGAGCGAGCTTTCCGAGTACAAAAAAGCGTACATTCTCAGCACGTTGGCGGCCGCCTATGCCGAACTCGGCGAGTTCGACAAGGCGATCGAATGGTCGCAAAAAAGCGTGGACACGGCCGAGCAGGACGACGAGGAAGACCGGATCGACGAACTCAAAAAGGAACTTGAATCCTATCGACGGAACGAGCCTTGGAGAGAACAGTTCCAGGAGGAATCGGCGGAAAAGGGCGAAAGCGAATAGACTTCTCCATGCTTCGACCGGCATGAAAACGCCCAAAATCAAAGCCCCGAACGGGTGGATTCCCTACGGTGACGCCTGAATTGCCTGTGTTCCGAACCGGTGTTCCCGGGCCGTCATTTTTGGTTTATCGCATCCCGGAACCTTGTTTGGCCTGATTGACTCCCCGTTGCATGATGCCGGCCAGGCGAGGGAAGAAGTTCGGCTCGATTCCGAAGGTGAATCCCCAGTTTTCAAGCGATTCGTTGTAATTGGCGCCCAACAGGATGCGGAACGATTCCCCGGTCCGAATGAACACGAAATTGTGACCGACGTTTCTCTCCGCCGTCAGGTCGTACGCGGTCGTGTACGCCATCGCGTATTTTTCACTCATCGTGTAGCTGGCGTTAAACGACAAGTAGGTGCGTGAGATACAGCCTTCGAGCCAATCGACGGCCATCGAAAGACTGCCCCGGCCGGGGCGGATCGTCGAAATGCCGAGTTGGACCATTTGCTGACTTTCCTGGCCCGCGTCGAACAAACCGGATGAAAACAGGGTCACCCGGTCGCCGATATGCCAGTTGAAATCATAGTCGATCAGCCCGATCGTGTCCTTGTAGTAGGACATTTCTTTCGGATAATAATTGAAATGCGTCGAAAAGGTGATCCAGTCGATGATATTGCGTCTCCCGGCGGCGCCGCGTTTCGTTTGCCAACGATGCGTCATCCCGACGCGAAGCATCGTGAGCGAGTCGGCGATTTCCATGACCGGGGAACTGACGTTTCCGGCGATACCGCTTCTCAAGGCGTAATAACGCGCGTCGTAGATCGGAACCCCGTATTTGTTGAACGTCGCCGCGGCGGCGTAGCGGCGCCGGGCGGCATCGGTCGACCAATCGTCGAGGGGGTCGTAAAGGATCAGGTTGTCGATGCTTTGATCGGCACTGGCGTGCAGGAATTCCGCGTCGAAATCGACCTTGTGCGCCAGGCCGTTGACGTACCAGGTCTTGCTGGAAACGTTTGGGTTGACCTTCCAGAGCGGCAGGTTGAAACGGACTCCCGCTTGGCCGTAAAGGCGATCGAGCGATTGACCGCTCCGGTCTTTGCCCCAGTGGGAAAAATCCCCCAGGACGTAAGGAACGCAACGGACGGGCCCCAGGCTGAACGGCAAATCGAGCTCGTGTCGCGTCGAAAAAACCTCTCCTTCGGCGCGCGAGACCGGGTTCCCGGAGGAATCGGTGATTTTTTCCTGTTCGAGGTATTGGAAAGGGTCGCGTCCGTATTGGGGGTCCGTCGGGTCGGCGATCACGTACTGGGCATATTCGACCCGGGTGTGGCCGTGCCAGGTGAACGTGTCGTTCAGAAGAGATTGGCCGAGAATGTAATGGTCGAGCCGGGGTAGGGTATTCGTATTCGTCACCCAGGGATTGAGCGAATACTCCGTGGAAAGTTCGAGCGTCCGGTTGTCCTCCGTTTTCCGCAACGACAGGGCGGTCGTCTCATTCGGGGCGGTAAACCAGGTACTGTCGTAGTATTGCTCCATGAAGTTGCGGTCGCTCGTCTTGCCGACCTGGGCGGATAAAACCCAGGGATCGAGCCCGGTCCCGAGTTCCTGCGTGTGGGTCCAAAGGAAACGGTAACGATAGGATTCCATCGGTTTGATATGGTTGCGTCTGCGGCCGAGGTTGTCATAACCCTCGTCGTCGAGTCCCCAAAAATGGATTGCCCCGCGCGTTTTTCCCGGTATTCCCAGGCAACCGGGGCGGTCGTACGCGAAGCTCGTTCCGAGCGCCAGGCCGCGCTTGTCGAAATAATCGACGTTGACGTCCCACGAAGTTCCTTCCGGCGGTTTTCGGATGTTGAGTATCTGGTAGGGATTCCAGCCCGTCCGGAATTGGTTGCCCATGATCGTGTCGTTGCCGTACCCGAACGACCTGATATACAGGATCGGGTCCTGGACGTTCGCGGCCATCCAGGGCCAGTAAAAGACCGGGATGTCGCCCGAATCGATGAAATTGTTCTCCGAAACCAGCCACATTTTCGGCTCGACTTCCTGCCGGCCGGTTTCCGGATCGATGATCGGCGCCCCGGTAAAGGTGTTGTACAACGGCGTCGAGGTCTGGTTCAGCGTCATCGTTTTCGCACGGAGTTTGTAGCTCGGCTTGCCCAGCATGCTGCTGGTGATCATCGCGTTTTCCGCTTCGAACAACCCGTCCCCCTGTTGCCGCAGGATTTCCGCCTTCATCCGGATGAGGCCCTTGATGCCCATTTTCGCCGTACCGGGAACCGGGGCGATGATTTCTCCGTCGAGAATGTAGGCCAACTTGTTTTTCACATCGTAATACAACCGGTCGGCGAAGATCGTCCGATCCCCGTCGCGGAACACGATGTTGCCGGCCAGGTAGACTTCGAAATCGTCGTTTTCATCCTGGAGGTTTTCCTTGCCCCGTTCGATCGTCCCGAGGTTTTTGGCCCAGATGACGGCGTAATCGGCCGAAATATCCTGGACCTTTCCCTGCAACGCCGGCATGTTCCCGTTGACGCCCTCGATCGTCAAGTTGATCCCGTTGGTGATGACATAGAGCGACCGGGCGGGGTTGTTCGGATCCTGGACGGTTTGCGTATCCGGCAGTTGATCGCTCCGCGAGTAGATTCCGATCCGCCGCCCCGTCGGTTTTTCCGGCACGGTGCTTTTGGGAGTTCCTCCGATTTCGCTCAGGAATTGAACCTGCCGGATCGTTCCTTTTTTTGAACCCATCGATTCGATCGCGCGACCGTAGATGTCCGGCATTCCGGAACGTTCCGTATCGAGAATCGGGATGAATTTGTTGACGGAGGCGACGGTGGAAAATTCGCCCTGCCATTGCCAGTCGTTGATCCGCGTCGCCCCCGGCCCCCGGCCGAAAGCGATCCGGACGGGATCGCCCGCGTCGGCGCTTTCGAGATACACGATGACTTTTTGCGATGGTTGGTTCCCGGCCTGCCGGTCCCCTGTCCGGGCCCGGGCGACCCAGACGACCGCCATCGGACCTTTCGCGATATCGTCGCCCTGCCGGATATCGCAATCGCCTTCGAGAAAATACAGGTCGTATTGGGAAAGCCGTCGCATGCGGCCCTGTTTGGCGGAAATCAATACCGGGTCGCCGGTCGAGCGTCCCGGATAAAAAAGCGGCGTATTTCCCGAAAAATCAGCCTGACCCTGCCGATTCGGGGCGAGAATCGCGCCGGCGCCCAGCGGCACGCCGCCCGCGGAATCACCGGGCACATTGATGCTGCCAAAACCGGAAGGGTGCTGTTCCGCCGGAAGAAAGGCGTTTTCCGGAGCCCCGAAACCGGGCAAATCGCTCGATTCCCATGCCTCCTTCGGCGGTTCGGACTGCTGGGCGCCGAAATTCGGAAGAATCGCGCCAACCCGTTGCATGGAAGGCATTTGGAAATATGACCGCTGGCCCCCGAAAACGTGCCCCCCGAAAACGCCGGCCTGTCGGCCTTCCTCGGCCGCCCAAGGAGAACCGCCTCCGAAAACGAGAAAAAGACACAAAACCAGACCACGGACAACCAGACTGCGAACAAGCATAGCAGGGGCAAGGCGGAGCATCAGCGTGGCCGATAAACTCGGGTTGCATGCAGTCCGTCCGGATGTCCGTGGAAAATCAGGCAAAGGAGTGGGGGGCGAAATAAGTTAAAAGTTAAGAGGTATTACTGGAAACGCGATGAAAACGGACATTTTGGTCACGTCTGCCTGCCGCACTCACTCAACTCTAACTTCTGTTTGTGCAATGACATAAGCGGATCGTTCGAGCGGAAAACTCAACCGGCTTCGAGCTAAAAGGTATAAAACGATGCGTCGTACCGAATGCCATTGACGGTAGGCGGGGCTCGCCGAGCACTGCAAATTCGTCCAACCGACTTTGGTACAAGGAGTTCTGCAAACAGGATCAAGGAATGTCCGCCCGTTTCGGCCGGTCCCCGAAAAAGGGGAGGCGGATTATCGGAAGTATCGCGAAAAAAATCAAGGGGAAAATCAGGACGAAAAATCAGGACGAAAAATCACGGCTACGGCGTCCTATTGCGAAAGCGGGTCAAAAATGCTATCCTTGATGTATCGTGGCCCCGTATCGTGGACTGATCGGCCTGACGCCCTTATCCGGGAATTGAACGTGAACGAATACATGCAAAAAGCGATCGAGGCTGCGCGACGCGGAGTCGAAGCCAACCGGGGCGGACCGTTCGGCGCCGTCATCGTCCGGGACGGAGAGATCGTCGCCGTTGCCCACAACGACGTTTTGGGAACGAACGACCCGACGGCGCACGCCGAAATCGTCGCGATTCGCGAGGCTTCACGGAAGTTGGGCCGTTTTCATTTGGAGGACTGCGCGATTTACAGTACGTGCGAACCGTGCCCGATGTGTTTGTTCGCGATTCACTGGGCGGGAATCCGGACCTTGTACTTCGGGGCCGACCGGCATGATTCGGCACTCGGGGGGTTCGACGACGATTACTGTTATCGGCTCATGGCCGGTATTGCCGACAGCCCACTGCTTTCGCCGACCATTATCGATCGGGAGCCTTGCCGTGCGCTGTTCCTGGAGTGGAATCAAAAGCCGGACAGGACAATGTATTAGGGTATTAGGCCGTGTTGACGTTACGGGCGTTTAAGGTAGGCTACCGTTTGCAACCTTTCTTTCCCATGTTGCCCAATTTGTTCATGCGAACACACCCCGGCTTCGGCATATCCCCGTTTTTTTATCATGACGCAGAACGATTTCCCGGCCCCTCACGGTAATTTCGGCGGAAAAAGTGATTTCGGCGGAAAACGGGATGATTTCGAACCGAATCGTGATCGTTTTTTTGATGATCCGTCGCGGAAGGAACAGACGCTGGACGATCCGGTGAGAGCGCCCTCGACACGAAGCGACGTTTCCGGTTGTTGTCTCGGTTGTTCCGGTTGCGGATTCGTCGTGTTCCTGTCGTTCGTCGTCGTTTGCCTGGCCGTCTATTACGCCGCCTTTCAAGGAAAACCCCTTGAGATACGTCCCGAAACCACCTTTATCACGGAACCGCTGAAACGTGATGAAAAGTCGGTCGATTATTTCGCAGCGCTCCGGGCGGAACGGGGGGCGCCGATTCCCAAGGATGAGAACGGCTTTGCCCTGCTTTGCGAAACGTTCGGCCCGGCCGTCGTCGAAAATTCCGATCCGGACACGCCGCCGTGGTTATGGAAAGCGTTGTGCGAGGAACTGAAACTTGACCCGGCAGCGGAACCGAAACGGGTTTACCTCGGCCCGGTGGCCGTACTGGCNNCGCTTACGGTCGAAAAGATCGAAGACCATGCGAAAATGATGGAGAGAATCCGCGAGCATGGCGAAATGCTCCGGCAGGCCGCCTGGATTCACGCGACGCGATGGAACGACGACGAACGGGAAAAAGTCAAGGGCTGGATTGAAAAGCACGGCGGCGACCTGGATATCGTCGCGCAGGCCCTTGAAAAACCGACGTTCCGCATCCCCCTTGTGCGTGAAACGGAAAATACGCCGCTCCTGGTGTCCCTGCCCCGGATGACCGGATTCTTCCGGGAAATCGCCGCCGGTTTGCAATGTCGATGCCGGTACCGGCTCCAGACCGGCGACAACGACGGGGCGTGGTCCGATCTCAAAACACTGATCCTGCTGTACCGGAAAAGCGACGGTTCGATTTGGATACGTGCCGGTTTTGCCGATCAAAGCGACGAATTGTTCCGGTGTTTGCTGACCGAGGGAAATCTATCGGAAGAACTGCTTCGCCGAATGGATGACGACTTGGATGGTGACTTGGATGACGTTCCGGTCCACGAAGCGATTTTCCCGACGTTCAACAAGGAACGGAAAGACGTTCTTTTGACGGCCCGCTACATGGTCCTGGACGCGATTTCACTCGCCTCGGTCGCCCCGGATTCGTTCCTCGACGCACTTTTCTTCCCGCCCGACCTTCCCCCGACGGAGCGTCAACGGATCGCCGACTTGATCAAGATGATCGGCGTGGATATGAATATCATCACGAAGAAAACCAACGGTTATTTCGACCTGTTCGTCCCGGCCGCCGATGCCGACGATCCGGAAATACGCCGGACGCTCGACCGGAAATCGTTCGTCGAGGCGGAGAAGACGGCGATGCGCGACATCGAGGAACATATCGAGGAGCATTTGAGCAAACTCTTCCTGGTTTCCTCCCGTTCCGAACTGATCGGCGACGTGATCGGCGACCAGATTCTTTCAACGGTGGTTCGCTATATCGCGGATGAATACGATCAACAGGAACGTCGGGTCGTCTACCGGACACAAATCGCGTTGGAACGATACAAGCGGAAACACGGCGAATATCCGTTGACGACGGAATCGCTGGTCCCCGAATTTTTGCCCGGGGTTCCCGTCGGCGGGGTCGATCCGGAGACGCCCGTTTCTTACACACCCGATGAAAACAGGTCGGGCTATGTGCTTGTTCAAAAACGTTGCACCGGTTTTCCGTTCTTCGAAACCGAGACGGCCGAGGAGCCGGTTCGCATTCCTTACGATCCCGGGAACGAAGCACATGAAAACCGGGTCCATGGCGGGCCGCACGGGCATTGATGGCAGTCCGCCTCGAACCTCCCGGCCGTGCGCACACGCCGGTCGTCTATGAATCAATGTTGAATCGCGCTCCCGAGTTGCCTAAATAAAGGGCACCTCTGAAAATTGCGGGGAATCTTGAAAATCAGGCATTCGGTGCCTCGACATGCGGAAAAATCGCGCTAAAATATTCGTACATGTCGCGTTTCCACATTCATTCCTCCGCGTTCGCTCACGATCATGGCAAAGCCCAAAGGACAATTCGGTTTCTTCGATCTCGAAAATCAGCTCGACAAGATTTACGAGATCAACGACTTCCTGCCGAAGCTCAAGACACTCGTCGATTTCGAAATGTTCCGTTATCAACTCTCCAAGGTCCGAGAAAAAGAACGAAAATCGAACGCCGGGCGTCCCTCCTTCGACGTCGTGCTCATGTTCAAGACGCTCGTCCTCAAGTCGATGTACAATCTCTCCGACGACCAGACCGAACTGCAAATTCGTGACAGAATTTCTTTCCGTGATTTCCTCGGCCTGAGCTTCGCCGACACCGTTCCGGACGCCAAGACGATCTGGGAGTTCGGCGACGATCTTCAGAAGCTCGGACTGGAACGCAAACTGTTCGACCGATTCAACAAGGAGCTTGAAAAACAGGGCTTCGCGGCGAAGGGTGGCTTGATCGTCGACGGCAC
>DOMV01000356.1:0-146 GCA_003509805.1 Planctomycetaceae bacterium | reverse complement strand
AATCCGCACGTCGCTTCGCAGACCGATCTTGATGCGGAATGGACGAAGAAGAACAATGAAACGTATTTCGGTTACAAGGATCACGATCTGATCGACGAGGGTTGGAAACTGATCCGCGACTATGAGGTGACGGGCGCGGCGACGCA
>DOMV01000471.1 GCA_003509805.1 Planctomycetaceae bacterium | reverse complement strand
ACCCTCCGGGACCCTATTTGCATCGGCGACCTCCGTGTACTCACCGCCGGGAGCCTACCGCCCGTCGCGGCACGCGACCGGCTTCGGGAAATTTCAACCGCCTTCAGTATAAGACGTGGGAGGGTCGCGTTTTTCCTATCCTCCCACCAACGTGATGCTTGTCTCATGACGCCGCTCCAGGAAAGATGTTCAACCTGGAGAGCGGTCAACCACGAATTTCAACGAAAACGATCATGAAACTCCATTTTCAATGCGTGACGCTTGCGTCGGTCATGTTGCTCGTCCTGTCGATGTCCGGTGATCTCCGGGCCGAATCCGACGAGGGAATATGTCACTTCAAAGTCGGCGCACTCGATTTTTACAGTATCCAGGACGACGTCGGCGAGATGAACGACGGCGCGCTCGTCACCGACGACAAAGACGCTTTGGCACGCCTTGCCCCGACCGGTAGAACACCGAGTGGTTACGCCGTTTTCGTCGTCAAAAAAGGCTCCGACACCGTGTTGATCGACACCGGCAAGGGCGGCAAACTGCTCCGGCGCCTTCAAAAAATCGGTGTCAAACCGGAAGATGTGAAAAACATTCTCCTGACCCATTCGCACGGCGACCATGTCGGCGGTCTCGTCAAAGACGACCGGAAAGTCTTTCCGAACGCGACCCTCCGGATCGCCGCCGCCGAATTGGCGTTCTGGAAATCGGCCCGGAACGGAAATCTTTGCGAACAGTGCATAAAACTGTACGGCGAACCGGAAATCCTGGTCCCGGACGAAAAGACCGCCGCCGTTTTTCCCGAACTGGTTTCCGTTCCCCTTCCCGGTCACACGCCGGGACAAACGGGCTTCCTGCTTGCTTCCGAGGGCGGGAACCTGCTCGTCGTCGCCGATTTGTTACATAACGGAGCGGTCCAGTTCGCCAGACCGGACATCGGTTTTCGAGCCGATAACGATCTGAAATTGGCCGCCGAAGTCCGACGCAAGACGCTCCGGCGGGCGGCGGACGAACGACTGTTGATCGCCGTGAGTCATCTGCCGTTTCCTTCCGTGGGACGCGTCGTGGTCGACGGCGACGGTTTTCGTTACACGCCGTCTCCGTTTTCCTCCGGCGCCGTACTGCAAACGGACGGAAAAAGCCCTGAATGAAAGCCGGGAACGGGATGCGGCGATTCCGTACGCGGTGAGTTCAGAAATCGCAGTTTCCGGGAGAACGAGGATAGGGAATCACGTCGCGGATGTTGGCCATTCCCGTGACGAACATCACGCAACGTTCGAGCCCGAGACCGAAACCCGAATGCGGAACGGTCCCGTAGCGCCGCAAGTCGGTGTACCACCAGTAGGCCCGCGGATCGAGTTTTTGCTCCCTGATCCGCTCTTCAAGCACGTCGAGCCGTTCCTCGCGCTGGGAACCGCCGATGATTTCGCCGATTTTCGGGACAAGCACGTCCATGGCCCGGACGGTCTTCCCGTCGTCGTTGAGCCGCATGTAAAACGCCTTGATCGAACGCGGGTAATCGTAAAGGATCACGGGCTTTTTGAAATGCTCCTCCGTCAGGTAACGCTCGTGTTCGCTTTGGAGATCGACGCCCCATTCGACCTTGAATTCGAATTTTTTGCCGGAATTCCGCAGGATATCGACCGCCTCGGTATAGGAAAGCCGGACGAAATCGCTTTCGACGATATGGGTGAGCGTCGCGACAAGGGTCGTGTCGATCTGCTTGTTGAAGAAGGCCATGTCTTCGGCGCAGTCGCGCAGCACGTCCGTGAAAAGACGCTTGAGGAAACGTTCGGCAAGCGCCATGTTGTCGTTCAAATCGAAGAAGGCCATCTCCGGTTCGACCATCCAGAATTCCGACAGGTGTCGCGAGGTGTTTGAGTTTTCCGCCCGGAACGTCGGCCCGAAGGTGTAAACCTTGCCGAGGCCGCAGGCGTAGGTTTCCGCTTCGAGCTGGCCGCTGACGGTCAGGTAGGAGGCCGCCCCGAAAAAATCGGCCGTCGCATCGACCTTGCCGCCCGGCGTTTTCGGCGGATTGTCGAAATCGAAGGTCGAGACGCGGAACATTTGGCCCGCTCCTTCGCAATCGCTTGCCGTGATAAGCGGTGCGTGGAAATAGTAAAAGCCTTCCTCCTGGAAAAACCGGTGGATCGAATACGATATCCGGTTGCGGACGCGGGCGACGGCCCCGAACGTGTTTGTGCGCGGCCTCAGGTGGGCGATCGTCCGCAAGAATTCGAGCGAATGCCTTTTTTTCTGGAGCGGATATTTTTCCGCGTCGCAATCCCCGACGATCTCGAACGCATGGGCTTCCACTTCGGTCGCCTGCCCGGAGCCGGGCGATGCCTTGAGAAGTCCGCGAACACGGACACTGGAGCCGATCGAGAGCGAACGGATTTCCGTTTCGTAGTTCGCCAGGCTCGCCGGGGCGACCACCTGGATGTTCCCGAAACAGGAGCCGTCGTTCACTTCGATGAAACTGAATCCTCCCTTGGAGTCGCGTCGGGTACGAACCCAACCTTCGAGTGTCACTTCGCGGCCGGCCGATTCCTTGAACCGGGCTTGCGATACGGTCATTTTCATAAGAGTGTTCCGGAGTGGTTTTGGGGGTACTGATTCTCAGGCGAAAAAACAAAACGGGCGCACCGGGGCGAAGCGGTGAAATCCCGAAACCGGCGTTTTTTCACGGGGAGCGCCGTCAATGTCCGCCGTTTTTTCGACGAAACAGGAATTCCTCGAACGGTTTTGCCAACTGCCTGAAACGTCCCGTGGGCATCGCGTAGGTGTTCCAGCGAATCGAAATAAGATGAATTTCGGGAATGTACCGTTCCAGCTCCATCGCGACGAATCCGTAACGGCGACGGCGGTACGTGTATAATTGCTCTTCCGGCAACGGAGAGCATGATCCGCAAATTTCATAGGCGAAAACGAGCAATCCTTTGAATCGGCTCCCAAAAAGCGATTCCCAACGCCGCAATCCGATCAGGTCGTCCCATGTCGTCCAATGTTTCCAATAGCCGTTGCGGCTTGAAAAACGGCGCCCCTTCACTTCGGCGATCCACGCCTCGTTCTCGGGCGGAGAAAGCAGGAAATCGGGCGATTTGAACGGGGGATCATACGGGATGCCCGTCCTGGCGCGGCGTTTTTCGCAAACCGCGAGATACGGTATCCCACGATCCTTCAAATACGCTTCCAAGGCGCACTCGTAATGGTTCGTGCAAATCATGCCCCGTCCGCCCGCATTCACTCGATCGACATCATCTCGGCAAACCCGGCGACAAGAAAAACCCTTTTGATGTCCTCCGGCGTATTGACGATACGGAAGTTTTTGATCCCGACGCTTTTACAGTGATACAGGCACAATCTCAGGAAAGCGGAGGAAATGTACCGGACTCCTTTCAAATCGAAAACGACTTGGAGGGCCGGTTTCGTTTTCAAACGGGCCGCAACCTGTTCCGCAAGCGGATCTTCGATTCGGGAACAGACGTCGCTGTTCAGCTCCGCCTCAAAAAAACAATGCAACGCATCGCCGATTTCTTCAAAAATCATCAGTTCACTTTTCCATGGATAATTCCGTGCCCGCGAATAAATTATACCGCAAACGGCCTGAAACTGTTCCCGCGAACAATCGCCTGCCGCTCGAATGATTCGCGCAAATACTTACATTAACAAAAGTTGTGGCAAGTGAGTACGGTAGGCGGACTTGACCGAATGTCCGTTGCCATCGCGTTTCCAGTATATACCGAAGCCGGTTGAGTCGTTGGTAAACACAGCCCGTTTGGTCCGCCCGCTTACCCTCCGTGCGGTGTTGTTTTTCGAGGGCGGGCTTTTCGAAAGTCGGTTT
>DOMV01000353.1 GCA_003509805.1 Planctomycetaceae bacterium | reverse complement strand
GCCGGGGACGCCCGGCACGGTGTCGATGCGCCGGCTAAATGCCGAAGTCCGGTGCGCCTCGTCCAACCCGTTCCGCGACTCGTAGTTTGGCGCTTCGGGCCCGTGGATTACGATTACATTCCTCTTCATCGGCGATGATCGGTTTTTTCGTCAACACGTTCAACCGGTCCTCGTCCCGGAAATAATTCTTGACAACCCTGTCCTCCAACGAATGAAAACTGATCACGGCGACGCGACCGCCGGGTTTGACATGGTCGGGCGAGGATTTCAGCAAGGAATCCAGCGAATCGAGTTCCTCGTTGACGGCGATTCGCAAGCCCTGAAACGATCGGGTTGCCGGATCAATGTTCCTGCTGTTGTGATTTCCGAATTTATCACGTTTGTCCCGCTTCTCGCGGGGAACGCGGCGACGCACGATTTCCGCAAATTCCCGAGCCGTTCGGAGCGGCTTTTCAGTAGTCCGTTTTTCCACGATCGCGCGGGCAATCCGCCGGCTGAATTTTTCTTCCCCGTATTGAAACAACACATCGGCAATGTGTTCTTCGCTCCAATGCTCCAACAACTCGTAGGCGGGCTGTCCTTCGCTCGTATCGAAACGCAAATCGAGCAACCCTTCCGACTCAAAGCTGAATCCACGTTCCCGGTCCGCAAGTTGATCGCTTGAAAGTCCTATATCCAAAAGGATTCCATCGACGGCCGCGATGCCGAGCCGATCAAGGGCCTCGCCTAAAAAACGGTAATTCGCGTGAACATACCGGATATTACGCAGGCCCGCTTGTTTCAAACGCCGTTCCGTTCGATCAATGGCCGTGACATCGCGATCAAAGGCGATGACCAAGCCGTTCGGTCCAACGGCGCGGGCGATGCGTTCCGTATGTCCGCCGGCCCCCAAGGTCCCGTCGACGAAAACATCCCCCATTCGAGGGTTGAGCATTGCAATCGATTTATCAGGCAACACCGAGAGATGGATCATCCGGACAGTCTAGCAGAAATCGCATTCCGCTCCAATACCAGTTTTCGGGCCGGTCAACCCAAAATGGTACGTGACTTGTTTCAGAACCGTCATCCCCGCTCATGGCTCCGTCACGGAGTGAAGAAGGAGCGCAACACGGCCGTAAAGGTCGAGAAGATTTTGCCATTGGTGCATCGCCAATATGACCGAATCGTCTTCCGACACGTCTTTGTTCTCTTTTTGAGGAACCGATACGCTTGTCACCAAATACCGCAAACGAAGATGAATGTAATGGAGAAGTTCCAGGATTTGCGAGGACTGCTTAGGTTGCAGCCCTTTGGGGAACTGGGGCGGGGGAAGCAAATGGAGACTGCCAAGGCTGTCCTTGTCCATGCCTCGAAAAATCTCCGCCTCAAACGGCGAGGAAGAAAACGCCGTCGAAGAGGTGGTCGAGGGACTCGCAGGCGGTGAAAAGAGCGCATTCTCCAAAAAATGGATTTCATCGCCCCCCATTCGGGCGGCCGAGGCTATATCTTCTTTGCGAATACTATTGAGCCGATTGGCTATTTCCTGGGCGGAACCGACAAGAATCTGGGAACGACCGATACTGATCAAGTCACCGGGCCGAAGCGCCCACAAATGAACCGACTCTCCGTTAATCCGGGTTCCATTCGTGCTTTGAAGATCGCTCAGCAGGATGGTTCCCTCGTCATCCGTGATTCGCAGGTGAAACCGGCTGACCCGTTCGTCGTTGAGCTGGATGGCGTTTCCTTCCTCTCGGCCAATCGTAACCGGGGTAATGATCTGGTGATAGATCATTCCCCGACCGGGACCGTCCAGGATGCGAAGCGTAATGAGGGCCATGAACACAAGAAAAATGATGGACCCGCGAATAAATTTCGACCGTCACTCAAGCCGCCCCTGCGCGCCGTATGGTGGCAATGCGGCGCGACTTCCTCCGTCGCCGCTACGTTCCAAATTTTTTCACAGATCAGTAACGGTTTATCCCAAGACCAGCAAGTCAAGATACAGCATTTTTAACCGGCGAGCAAGAACAAGGGCAAAAAAGGAGGGGCTTTGAAATGGCGCGGATGGAGTCTGCCGCGTTTCGCCGCCGGCGCATCGACCCCGTTCCTCACGTTCGATTTTCCGCCTTATCGACGAATCGCAGGATCATTTCCAGTAATCGATCGGCGTTGAAAGGTTTGGCAAGATAGTCGTCGCAACCGGCTTCGAGCGTCTTTTCCCGGTCACCGCTCAGGGCATGGGCGGTCACGGCGATAATCGGGGCGGAATACCCGGATTTTCGCAACAGCCGCGTCGCTTCATATCCGTCCAGTACGGGCATTTGCATGTCCATCAGGATGACGTCGAACGATCCCGCGGCGTTGACTTTGTCGATCCCGATCTGTCCGTTATCGGCGACTTCGATTTCGGCCCCCGCCTCGCGCAGGAGTGACGTGATCACCATTTGATTGATGACAAGATCTTCGACCAATAAAACCCGACGTCCCTCAAGCACCGCGCTGGACGGCGCCGATTCGTTTTCGGTCGTCTCTTCCTCGTTCCGAGCGGGCACGGACTCGGGATTCGGATCGGCCGATTGCTTTTCCTGGAGGCTCCTGATCGGGGAAACGGAGGACTCAAGAATAAACACGCAGGTCGTTCCGCGTCCCAATTCGCTTGTCATCGAGAGTGTTCCGCCGAGCAGGTGAGCGAGGTTACGGGAAACGGAAAGACCGAGCCCCGCTCCGCCATACCGCCGGGTCACACTGGCATCCACTTGCGTAAACGGACGAAAAGCCGCGTCGGTCTGGTCGCGGCTCATTCCGATCCCTGTATCGACGACACGGAAAAGGAGGCGGACGTTTTCTTCGCTTTCTGTTTTCAATTCCGGTTCCGTTTTCAATTCCGGGGGGTCCGATGCGCGGGGCGTCGTCGTGATCGGCGCCGGCGTCTTTTCCGTCAAGTCGGTTTTTGTCGTTTTTTCGGCGAGAATCTCAAAAACGACGGATCCCGTTTCCGTGAACTTGACGGCATTGTTGAGGATATTCGTCAACAAACGTTGCAGGCGGACACCGTCGACCGAAATCAGATCGGGAAGGTTTTCAGCGGGAAGCATGGAGAAGGAAAGGCCCTTTTTTTCCGCAAGCGCCCGTATCGGATCGGCGACGTTGCGAAGGATTTCCCTCAGGTCGGTCGGCCGGGCGATCAGTTCGTGCCGCTGATTCTCCGTCTTGGTAAATTCGAGAACATTGTTGATGATCGTCAAAAGCTCCTCGCTGCTTTGACGGATGATTTCGACATACCCTTCCCCTTCGCGGCGCAATTTGTCTGGGGCATGCGCGAGAATCTTGTTCGCAAGAATATCGGTGAAACCGAGAACGGCGATCATCGGCGTTCGGATTTCATGGCTCATGTTCGCCAGAAAATCGTTTTTCGCCTTCATGGCCGTCTCGGCTTCTTTTTGGGCGAGAAGCAAACGGCCGTTTATCCGGTGCATCGACGCCAGCGAATCGTGAAGACTTGCCACGAAGATCGTGCCGATCAGGAAAAACAAGCAGACCGTGAGCAGGTACGCCATGCTTTTGTTCCGTGAAATCCGTGTGTAGTGAAACCATTCGTCGACCCGGAAATCGACGCCGAGAATCGCTTCGATATGGCCGTCGGGAGCCCGAAGCGGCGCGACCGCGGTCACCCAGTTTCCATATTCGTTCGACGCGACGTTCGTATCCACGGCGATGTTGCCCTGGAACCCCTTGCCATAGACGTCGTACCACGCGAATTTTCCCTCTTCCATGTAAGGGGTGAACGGCGGATCGCCGACTTCCAATTCGCCGGCATATCCGCTTTTCTCATCGACGTCGGCCGGACAACTGCAAATGAATTCGACCTTGTTTTCGCCGAGCGAACGCAGCGTAAAAACGTAGCCGACCATATTCAAGTCCCGGCACCAGCCCGTATGCAACGTGATAATGCGGGCATAAACGTCCGGATCGGTGCAACGCTTCGATCGCTCGGTCGACATGGCTTCGAGATCGGTGACATGCCTTTTGGTCGCCGGTCCCTTGGTTGTTCCCGAATTCTCCGGGAAACCGGCAGGCTGGCTCTCACCGATTTCGGGCAACGGTTGAATCCGGTGGTGGCCGAGTATTTCGGTCGTGTGGGCGAAAACGGATGCCAAACCGAGGAGATTCTGTTCCCACGCGTCTTGTTCCAACGCCTCTTCATGGAGAATCAAGCCAAAACCGGCGACCAGGAGAAGGAGGTATATCAGCCATGCGACCGTGATAAACGGGCCGCTCTGCCGCTTTTTGAGAAGCCAAACGGTCATGACTCCCATGGCGGCGACCGCGACGAGGAATACGATACATAAATCCACATTCTGGCATATCATTCGGATAACGTATTCCATTCCGGCGAAATCCTTATCGGGTCACGGAGACAAAATGGGAGATCAAATCGATGAGGACCGCCCTGTCGATCGGTTTGGTCGCGTAATCGTCGCAACCGCATTCCAGGGTCTTTTCCCGGTCGCCCGCGAGCGCATGTGCCGTCAACGCGATAATCGGCCACCGATATCCCTGGCGGCGGAGGCGGCGGGTCGCTTCATAGCCGTCGAGGACCGGCATTTGCATATCCATCAGGATGACATCGTAATGCCTCCCCTCGCTTTCTTCATGGCGGATACGGTCGATTCCGACCTGGCCGTTTTCCGCGACGTCGACGATCGCCCCCGATTCACGAAGCTGAAAGGAAATGAGCAACTGGTTGATCGCCACGTCTTCGACCAACAGAATCCGATACCCGCGCAGGGCGGTGGAAAGATCGCCCGATTCGCTCTCGCCCGATGCCTTCCCGTCCGATTCCGTTTCATCCGGCTTCAAGGAACCCGGATCCGGGGAAGCCCCGGTTTCGAAACCACGGTCCGGCGAACCGGCGGCATCGGGTGCAAGAGCCGCGGAAAGGTTTCTTTCCCGTGTCGGATTCCTCGGCTCCGCGGGGTGTGGAACATGGTCACCCGTTCGGCTTTCGTCGGAAAGAGTGGCGTGCGAAACGGGGGAGCGGCCGACTACGGGACGGTTCGCCTCGTCCATCGAGATGTCGAGAATGTTGTCGAGAATGCCCAAAAGATTTCGGGCGTTGTTGCGAACGATTTGTGTGATCTCGGCGCGCTTTTCGGGGGTAAGCGGCTTCGCGCCTTCATCGGCGAGCATGTCGAGAAAACCGAGCACGGCATTCATGGGGGTCCGGATTTCGTGGCTCATGTTCGCCAGGACATCGGCCCGCGCCCGTGAAGCGGATTCGGCCGGACGTTTCGCCTTGGCTGAATCCGCATTGTTTTCGTCCGTTTTCTCCCAAGCAATCGCCAGGAGCGTCATGGCGACATACGCGACAAAGATCATCGCCAAGGCAAGCGCCGTATTGGTGAAGTAGCCCCATTTCGATTCGCCGATCAAATCGAAAAATTGATCGGCGTAAAACTCGATGCCGAGAACGGCATCCAACGAGTTGTCGGGACCGGAAATCGGGACGGCCGCGGCGACAACGCGTCCTCGTTTTTCAACCGGGACTTCGTCGGAAAAGCAATACGATTTTCCGCGGTCGAAAACATCGTCGAACTGGCCCGCGTAATCGCCACAAACGGTCCAAATCGGACTCGCCGTCTCCAACTCGTTTCCGGGATCGACCTTGCCGTCCCCGTTGACATCCGCGGCGGGCGATACCAGCAAATGCACGACGCCGTTTTCGTCTTTCCGCATGGTGTAGACGGCGGCGATGAGCGGTATTCGCTGCTGCCATCGGGAAAACGTGTCCAGCAACCCCGCATAAACGGGATCCGAAGGCGGCGTGGTCGGAGTCAGCAGGCGGTGGCCGAGTTCCTCCGAGGAAACGGCAAAAGAGCAGGCGAGATTTTTCAACCACGTTTGCCGGGAATCCCGCTCCCGCTCCCCGGCTGAGCGCATCATGAGGAAATTGCCGATGAGAATCAGGATGACAAGGAACCAGGCGACAAGGGTCGACATCCGCCGGCCTCGTTTCCGACACGCCCAACTGGACAGCGCGACCATGACGGTGAGCGTGATAAAAACCAGCATCCCAAAAGCGGTCTGATTGGAAAAAGCCGTTGTCGAAAATAGCCCCATGACACCTCTCGGTCGATTCTCGGTCAATAATGTCGAACTGCGGCCCGTTGCCGACGCGCCGGCGGTTGCGTCGCCCGGTTGTTTTTTATCTGGACATCAATATTCGGAATGGCAACACGAAAAAGTACCCGGTGACCGCCGTGACCGTGTGCCGGAAGGAAAAAAAGAGGACCGGATTGAGTGCCGCCCAAGGTTCCCCTCTGGTAAAAGGACGACCCGGCCTGTATAATGAATTATAACGGGCGGCGGAAAATTTGGGTAGGATTTTCGGAAGGAATTCGACGTATTTTTGAGAAGAAGATGTTTTTTTGCGAAAAAAACGTACGATCCGGAACCTCTGTCCATTCGGCATGGCCCTTATGCCGAATGTCATTGAATTCCACCTCGTTTTTCAGCGACAGGGCATTACGGAAACGAAAAACAATTTCCTTTCACGGATTTACATTATTTGAAGTCCTCCTGGTTCTTTCCATCCTCGCCGTCCTGGCAGCGTTGACGCTGCCCTTGTTGGGATCGACTCTTGCCGACCAACGATTGCGAAAATCGGCGGATACCTTGCGTGCGGAATGGGCCCGGTTGCGGATTCTGGCCATGGAGGAAGGAAAAATCCACTGTTTTCGCTGCATGATCGCGGGAAGCGAGATTTTGACGGATCGCGTTTTGGATGTACACTTTACGGCAACTTTAACGATGGAGCAATCGCTTGATTCCTACCAGGGGGACTTGCCGCCCACAGCCTTGGAGGAAGGCGGATTTCGCGGCGAGGATGAAGATTTTATCCTGCGCGATCCTTCGCAGGCTTCCGAAGATACGGGAGCGGTCGTGATCACCCTCCCGGAAAAAGTTTTTGTCGCCGATGCGTTGGCCTTACCCGACGAACGGGCGGCCTATTATATCGGGCAGGCGGCGACGTCTCGGGATGCGGGAGACGACGAAAACAGTTTTGAGAATCAAGCGGTAGCCGATCAGGATGCCCGTTATGGAGAGACGACCGGCTCGGCGGGAACGACCTGGTCCGCGCCGATTTTCTTTTTTCCCGACGGGACCTGTTCGACCGCGGCCGTTCTCCTCAAGAATGAACGGGGACGCTGTATCGAAGTCCGGCTTCGTGGGTTGACCTCCTCCGCAACCCTGTGTGAAATCGTTCCGGCCGATCGATACACCGGAGAAATGAATGCGAATACGGAACCGTTGACAAGAAATGAGTGAACGTCGATAATCGTCACATGGTTCATCCCGTGTAATTCATGAGTCGGACTTTTCCCCCGAATCGTCGGATTATCAAATCCCAAGTTTCCCAAATCGTTGGACTCCCGTCCCTGCCTTTCGATGAACAAGCGCGCTGACACGAAACGAACCAGAGGATTTACGATCCTTGAAATCCTGCTGGCCATGCTCCTGCTTGCCGGAACGCTTGCGATTCTCGGCAATATCGCGCGGGACGGGGTGCGCAACGCCCTTGCCGCACGGGATGCCACGCAAGCGGAACTCCTTTGTGAAAGCATTCTTGCGCAGATACGTTTGGGGATCATCGATTTGGAATCCGTCTCCGAAGAGCCGGTTACGAGCGATCTTTACCCCGACACGGAGGCCGGCGAGGGAGGACGTTCGGAATCGCTTTGGGTCTACACGGTCGATGTTCAAACGATCGACGATTACGGCTTGCTTGAAGTTGCCGTCCTTGTCCGGCAAAACGTCGCCCTCGCCCAACGCCCGGCCGCCTGCCGTCTCGTACGCTGGCTGTCCGACCCCGCCCTCGAAACGGAAGAGGAAACCGAAGACGAATCATAATATCGAAGCCGTCATATCGAAACCGTCCGCCACGGACACGATTATCGTGCCCCGGGGGAGGTGGAACGGATCGCGACGACGCCGCAACTGACGACAAACTGGATTGCCTGGTCGATGGTAATACCGATATCGACCGTTTCACTCCGTTTGACGTGCAAGGTGAATCCGGTCGCCGGCATCGGAGAGGTGGGGATCAGGACGGCGTACATCGGTTCACCGACCACGTTTTCCATGGCCGTGAATCCTTCGCTGGTGACGAGCGCCAGGGCCCAGACGCCTTTGCGGGGCCATTCGACTGCCACGACCCGGGAAACGCGGAGTTCGCTTTCACCGAACGCGAGGTCGATCATCTTTTTTACCGCCCCGTATACTTCACGCACCAGAGGAACCTGATTGACCAACCGTTCCGCCATATCCCAGAGGAGCCGGCCGGCTCGGGCTGCGATGAACTTTCCGAGAAGATAGATAATCAGGGTAAACAGCAGGACGACAACCGGGATGAACAGATAGGGGCGCAGGTAAACCAGGCGGACATACTGTTCATAAACCTCGACTCCCGTCTGCGGCATCTGTGTCACGCCCTCGGTCGCCGCGTTTTCGACATAGGCATAAATGCTTTCCGGAACGAAAGTTCCATCGCCGCACCGCGCGTATTTCTTGCCCTTGACCGTGATGCCGTCCGCCGTTTTGTTGGCCGGTTTCGCCGAAATGATGTCCGCATGGGCAAGGAGAATCAGGTATTGCGATCCGGCAAAAAGCGGTTGAATGACATAGGTGTTTACCGTTCCGCCGATCCACAGGAGGATCACCAAAGTCAGCAAGGGTGGCAAAACGACGCCGAGACCGCGAAAAATCGCCGCCCGAAACGGAGAACGGCGATGCTTGGGAGAAAATGCCGTAAGATGTTCGTGAACATGATCTTCAATCTGTTTTGCGATCTCGTTTTCGTTCATCATTTTCTCTTGTTTTTCCCGAAGCGGGAGATTTTCTACCGAAAGCCGGTTGAGTCGTTGGTAAACACAGCCCGTCCAACCGCCCGTTTACCCTCCGGGCTGCGTTGTGTGGCAGTGTTGTTTCCGGTGGGCGGGCGTTCCGGTACGGCG